>NZ_JAQDKY010000005.1:0-72241 GCF_027662325.1 Blautia faecis
TTTCAACACACTAAATAGCAAAAAAGTGGATTGACAAAGCCAAAAAAATGATATATTATATACCATATTTTTGAATAAGAATTTGTTTTGACAAAGGCGTCAAAGAGAAATGGATAGGTTAAGTGCCCCCTAATCCTCCTCTTTGACGCCTTTTTTACATATTAGAACACATTAAAAGCAATTGGAGGAGGAAATCGAAAGATGGCAGTAAAATACGTTTTTGTCACTGGCGGTGTTGTGTCAGGACTGGGAAAGGGAATCACAGCAGCTTCACTTGGGCGACTTTTAAAGGCAAGAGGTTTTCAGGTCACAATGCAGAAATTTGACCCTTACATCAACATTGATCCCGGAACCATGAACCCTATTCAGCATGGAGAAGTCTTCGTAACAGACGATGGAACTGAGACCGACCTGGATCTTGGCCATTATGAACGATTCATTGATGAAAGCCTGGATAAAAATTCCAATGTAACTACCGGAAAAATTTATTGGTCCGTTTTACAAAAAGAACGTCATGGAGACTTTGGAGGAGGAACCGTACAGGTAATCCCTCATATTACAAATGAAATCAAAAGCCGCTTCTATCGCGCAAAATCCCCGGATGAAAACAGGATTGCCATTATCGAAGTCGGCGGAACGGTAGGAGATATTGAAAGCCAGCCATTTCTGGAATCCATCAGACAGTTTCAGCATGATGTGGGACATGAAAATGCAATCCTTATTCATGTAACCTTGATTCCATACCTGAAAGCTTCAGGAGAAATGAAAACAAAACCAACCCAGGCCAGTGTCAAGGAGCTTCAGGCAATGGGAATCCAGCCGGATGTTCTGGTATGCAGAAGTGAATATCCGCTGACCGACGATCTGAGAGCCAAAATTGCCCTGTTCTGTAACGTGCCGGTAAGCCATGTACTTCAGAATCTGGATGTAGAGTATCTGTATGAAGCCCCACTTGCGATGGAACGTGAAAAACTGGCAGATGTGGTCATGCAGTCATTGGGACTTGAAAAAAGAAAACCAGACCTTACGGACTGGGAAGCTATGGTAGAAAATCTCCGCCATCCGGATAAAACTGTAAACATTGCTATGGTAGGAAAATATACCCAGCTTCATGATGCATACCTCAGTGTGGTGGAAGCTCTGAAACATGGCGGAATCGCATGCAAGGCGAAAGTAGAGATTACCTGGATTGATTCCGAAGAGTTAAACGAGAAGAACCTGGATCAGAGGCTTTACCAGGTAGATGGAATCCTGGTTCCAGGTGGTTTCGGCGGAAGAGGAACAGAAGGAATGATCCTGGCTGCCCAGTATGCCCGCGTGCATAAGATCCCATACCTTGGAATCTGTCTTGGAATGCAGATGGCAATCGTAGAATTTGCCCGTCATGTACTTGGTTATGAAGATGCAAACAGCATTGAACTTGCACCAGAAACCACCAATCCGGTAATCGCCCTTATGCCAGACCAGGAAGATGTGGAAGATCTTGGAGGAACCCTGCGCCTTGGAAGTTATCCATGTGTGCTTGCGGATGGTTCTTTATCCCTGGAACTTTTCGGACAGAAAGAAATTCAGGAACGTCACAGACATCGTTATGAAGTTAACAATGCATATCGCAAAGAACTGGCAGAAAAAGGCATGACCATAGCAGGAACTTCTCCTGATGGTCACATTGTGGAAATGATCGAGATTCCGGCAAACCCATTCTTTGTAGGAACCCAGGGACATCCGGAGTTCAAATCAAGACCGAACCATGCTCACCCGCTGTTCCGTGGATTTATCCAGGCAGCTGTAGATAAAGTAAACAAAGAGGAAACTCTTAATCAACAATAGAAAGGATGAGGAAAATGAAAGAAGTGATAAAGGAAAGGCAGGGACTTTACCGTCAGGAATTTGAACATGATAACTGCGGTATCGGTGCAGTTGTCAATATCAAAGGCAAAAAATCCCATGATACAGTTGCCAACGCATTGCGGATTGTAGAGAATCTGGATCATCGTGCCGGAAAAGATGCAGAAGGCAAAACAGGTGATGGCGTTGGTATCCTCCTTCAGATTTCCCATAAATTTTTTAAGAAAGCATGTAAAAAAGAGGGAATCGAAATCGGCCAGGAAAGAGAATATGGTATTGGCCAGTTCTTTTTCCCACAGCACGAGATCAAACGTGCCCAGGCAAAAAAAATGTTTGAGATCATTGTGGAAAAAGAGGGACTGGAGTTCCTTGGCTGGAGAGAAGTTCCGGTAGTTCCGGAGGTTCTTGGACATAAGGCAAGAGAGTGCATGCCATGCATTATGCAGGCATTTATCAAAAAGCCGGATGATCTGGAAAAAGGCATCGCATTTGACCGTAAACTGTATATTGCCCGCCGTGAGTTTGAACAGAGTAATGACAACACTTACGTATGTTCTATGAGCAGCCGTACGATTGTTTATAAAGGTATGTTTCTGGTTGGACAGCTTCGTACATTTTTCTCTGATCTTCAAAGCCTTGATTATGAATCTGCGATTGCATTGGTACATTCCCGTTTCAGTACCAACACAAATCCAAGCTGGGAGAGAGCACATCCAAACCGTCTGATCGTGCACAATGGTGAGATCAACACTATCCGGGGAAACGCAGATAAGATGCTGGCAAGAGAGGAAAATATGGAGTCCCCATACTTAGAAGGGGAAATGCAGAAAATCCTTCCGGTAGTCAACCGAAATGGTTCCGATTCTGCAATGCTCGATAATACGCTGGAATTCCTTACCATGAGCGGCATGGATCTTCCTCTTGCAGTGATGATCACCATTCCGGAGCCATGGGCAAATAACGATACCATTTCCCAGGAAAAACGTGACTTCTATCAGTATTATGCCACTATGATGGAGCCATGGGATGGACCTGCATCTATTCTTTTCTCAGATGGAGATGTGATGGGTGCAGTGCTTGACCGTAACGGTCTTCGTCCGTCCAGATATTACGTAACATCCGATGGCTGCATGATCCTTTCTTCTGAGGTTGGAGTATTGCCGGTACCGGAAGAGAAAATCATATTAAAAGAGCGTCTTCATCCTGGAAAAATGCTTCTGGTAGATACGGTTCAGGGCAAGATCATCGATGATAACGAATTAAAAGAGATGTATGCGAAGAAACAGCCATACGGCGAATGGCTGGACAGCAATCTGGTACATTTAAAAGATATTAAGATTCCAAACGAAAGAATGGAAGAATATACAGAGGAACAGCGTTCTCGTCTTCAGAAGGCTTTCGGATACACTTACGAGCAGTATCGTACTTCTATCCGAAACATGGCGTTAAATGGTGCTGAGAGCATTGGCGCAATGGGTGTGGATACACCGTTGGCAGTATTTTCCAAACAGAACAGACCGCTTTTTGACTACTTCAAACAGCTTTTTGCACAGGTAACCAATCCGCCGATCGATGCGATCCGTGAGGAGATTGTCACCAGCACAAGCGTTTATGTTGGAAAAGACGGAAACCTTCTGGAGCAGATTCCGGAGAACTGCAAGGTATTAAAGATTAACAATCCGATCCTTACCAATACAGATATGCTGAAAATTAAGGAAATGCATCACGAAGGCTTCAAGGTGGCTGTTGTCTCCACTCTTTATTATAAGAGCACAAAGCTGGAGCGTGCTATTGACCGTCTGTTTGTGGAAGTTGATAAAGCATACAGGGACGGTGCCAATATTCTGGTACTTTCCGACAGAGGCGTGGATGAAAACCATATGCCGATTCCGTCTCTGCTGGCTGTTTCTGCAGTACATCAGCATCTTGTAAAGACGAAAAAGAGTACTTCTCTTGCTATTATCCTGGAATCCGGCGAGCCGAGAGAGGTTCATCATTTTGCTACTCTTCTGGGCTATGGCGCAAGTGCAGTCAACCCATATCTGGCATTGGAGACAATCCATGAGCTGATTGATACCCATATGTTGGACAAGGATTATTATGCAGCTGTAGACGATTATAATCATGCAGTTATCAGCGGTATTGTTAAGATTGCTTCCAAGATGGGTATTTCTACAATCCAGTCTTATCAGGGATCTCAGATTTTCGAGGCAATTGGTGTATCTCAGGATGTTATCGATAAATATTTCACAGGTACTGTAAGCCGTGTTGGAGGCATTACACTGGAAGATATTGAGGAGAATGTAGAAAAGCTTCATTCAGAAGCATTTGACCCGTTAGGACTTACCACAGACCTTACTCTGGATAGTGTGGGTGCCCACAAAATGAGAAGCCAGGGAGAAGAGCACCGTTACAATCCGGCAACCATTCATCTCCTTCAGCAGTCTACAAGAACAGGCAGCTATGAGATGTTCAAACAGTATACAGATCTTGTGGATAAGGAAAATCACGGCAATCTTCGTGCGCTTATGGACTTTAAGTATGCAGAAAATCCTATCCCTCTTGAAGAGGTGGAGAGTGTTGATGAAATCGTAAAGCATTTTAAGACTGGTGCCATGTCCTATGGTTCCATTTCTCAGGAAGCACATGAGACACTTGCTATTGCAATGAACCATCTTCATGGAAAATCAAATACCGGTGAGGGCGGTGAAAGCAATGAAAGACTGGATTCAGCAGGAACAAAAGATGACAGATGTTCTGCGATCAAACAGGTAGCCAGTGGTCGTTTCGGTGTTACCAGCCGTTATCTGGTATCTGCAAGAGAAATCCAGATCAAAATGGCACAGGGCGCAAAACCTGGTGAAGGTGGACATCTTCCGGCGAAGAAGGTTTATCCATGGGTTGCGAAAACCCGTCACTCCACACCTGGTGTTTCTCTGATCTCCCCGCCGCCGCATCACGATATCTATTCCATCGAGGACCTGGCAGAGCTGATTTATGACCTGAAAAATGCAAATAAATATGCAGATATTTCTGTAAAGCTGGTTTCTGAGGCTGGCGTTGGTACGGTTGCAGCCGGAGTTGCAAAGGCTGGTGCACAGGTAATCCTGATTTCCGGATATGATGGAGGTACTGGTGCAGCACCCAGAAGCTCCATTCACAATGCAGGACTTCCATGGGAGCTTGGACTTGCTGAAACCCATCAGACACTGCTTATGAACGGACTTCGTAACCGTGTCCGCATTGAGACAGACGGTAAACTGATGAGCGGTCGTGATGTTGCAATTGCAGCACTTCTTGGTGCAGAGGAATTCGGTTTTGCTACAGCACCTCTTGTAACTATGGGCTGTGTAATGATGAGAGTCTGCAATCTGGACACCTGCCCGGTTGGTGTAGCTACCCAGAATCCGGAGCTGAGAAAGAGATTCAAAGGCAAACCGGAATATGTTGAGAACTTTATGAAATTTATTGCCCAGGAGCTTCGTGAATATATGGCAAAACTGGGTGTGAGAAGCCTGAAAGAGATGGTAGGACGCACAGATCTTCTGGTTGCTACAGATGCAGTTGATGAGCCACACAAAGGTAAAGTAGACCTTAGTGCAATCTTGAACAATCCATATGCAAAAGTTGGCAGCGAGGTAACCTTTGATCCGAAAGCAGAGTACAATTTCCAGCTGGAGAAGACTCTGGATGAGAAAGTTCTTGTGAAGAAATGCAGTCGCGCAATTCATGGCGGTGAGAAGACCAGATTTTCGGTAGAAGTAAAGAACACAGACCGTGCATTTGGAACAATCCTTGGTGCGGAGATTACCAGAAATAATAAAAACGGACTGCCGGAAGACACGGTAGAGATTGATTGTACAGGAGCCGGAGGACAGAGCTTTGGTGCCTTTATCCCGAAGGGTCTTACTCTGAAGCTTACCGGCGACTGCAACGACTACTTTGGAAAGGGTCTTTCCGGTGGCAAGCTGATCCTGAAGACTCCGGAAAATGCCGGTTACAAAGCAGAAGATAACATTATTGTCGGCAACGTTGCTCTTTATGGTGCAACTAGTGGAACTGCCTTTATTAACGGTATGGCAGGTGAGCGTTTTGCAGTTCGTAACTCTGGTGCCAATGCAGTTGTGGAAGGAGTGGGAGAGCACGGCTGTGAGTACATGACCGGTGGTCGTGTGGTAGTTCTTGGAAGAACCGGTAAAAACTTTGCAGCAGGTATGAGCGGCGGTATCGCTTATGTTCTGGATGTGGAAAATGTTCTTTATAAGAACTTAAATAAAGCGATGATTTCTATTGAAAAAGTAGACAATAAATATGACAAAAAAGAACTGAAAAATCTGATCGAAGCACATGTAGCTGCAACGGGATCGGAGCTTGGACAGAAGGTTCTGGATCAGTTTGACATGTATCTGCCTCACTTCAAAAAACTCATTCCAAATGAGTACAAGAAGATGATCACATTAAGTGCAAAGCTTGAGGAAAAAGGTCTGAACAGTGAGCAGGCGCAGATGGAAGCATTCTACGAAAGCATAGGAGTTAAGCATTAAGGAGGCAGAAGATCGTGGGAAAACCGACTGGATTTTTAGAATATAACAGAGAGACGGCAAAGGTTCTGCCGCCAAAAGTAAGAATTGCCAATTTCAAGGAGTTCCGTACTCCTCTTAATAAAGAGAAACAAAAACTTCAGGGAGCACGCTGCATGGCTTGCGGCGTTCCCTTCTGCCAGGCAGGCATGATGATCGGCGGCATGGCTTCCGGATGTCCGCTTCACAACCTGGTGCCAGAGACAAATGATCTGGTATTTACCGGAAACTGGAAACAGGCGTTTCTTCGTCTGAACAAGACACACAGCTTCCCGGAATTTACCTCCCGTGTGTGCCCTGCACTTTGCGAGGCAGCCTGTACCTGCAACTTAAATGGAGAGCCTGTTTCCACTAAGGAAAATGAACGTGCCATCATTGAGACTGCATATGCAGAAGGCTGGGTTGTTCCACAGCCTCCGAAGGTTCGTACAGGAAAGACCATAGCAGTTATCGGAAGCGGTCCTTCCGGACTTGCAGCAGCACAGCAGTTAAACAGAAGAGGTCACAATGTAACTGTATTCGAAAGAAGTGACCGGATCGGCGGACTTCTTCGTTACGGCATTCCAAATATGAAGCTGGAGAAATCTGTGATCGACAGAAGACTGAAGCTGATGGAAGCTGAGGGTGTGAAATTTGTGACAAATACAAATGTTGGAGTGGATATTACAGCAGAGGAACTTTTGAAGAAATATGACCGTGTAATCCTTTGTTGCGGAGCTTCCAATCCCCGTGATATTAAAGTGCCGGGAAGAGATGCAAAGGGAATTTATTTTGCAGTAGACTTCTTGAAAAAAGTCACCAAAACTCTTCTGGACAGCGATTTTACCAAAGCTCCTTATGAAGAGGCAAGAGGCAAACATGTGCTGGTAATTGGCGGTGGTGATACCGGAAATGACTGTGTGGGTACTTCCGTACGTCTCGGCGCCAAATCTGTAACACAGCTGGAAATGATGCCAATGCCGCCAACAGAGCGTGCTGCTTCCAATCCATGGCCGGAATGGCCAAAGGTCTTAAAAACAGACTATGGCCAGGAAGAAGCAATTGCAGTGTTTGGACATGACCCCCGGGTTTACCAGACAACCGTTACTGAATTTATCAAAGATAAAAACGGAAATGTCTGCCAGGCCCGGATCGTAAAGCTGAAAAGCGAGAAAGATGCCAAAACAGGCCGTATGATGATGGTTCCGGTAGAGGGGACGGAAGAAGTGATCCCTGCAGACCTGGTACTGATCGCAGCTGGTTTCCTTGGAAGCCAGAAATATGTGACTGATGCATTTAAGGTTGCAACAACTGCAAGAACTAACGTAGAGACAAAACCGGAAGCTTATGAGACCAGCGTACCGCGGGTTTTCACAGCAGGAGATATGCACAGAGGCCAGTCTCTGGTAGTATGGGCAATCCGTGAAGGAAGAGAAGCCGCAAAGGCAGTGGATGAATCCCTGATGGGATATTCTTATCTGTAAATTGGCAAAAAAATGCTTTGTGGAATAATACCTGCTGAATCGCTGTCGGGAAAATAAAAAAGAGAGTATATAAAAAGTATGGTCGGGGGCAAACTAAATTTGCTCCCGATTTTCCGTTCTGATACAAAAGATTTATTTTGTACATCATTTTATACAACGCTGATATGGTAAAGTGGTAAAAAATAAGTTGACAAAGCATGACCTCATTGCTATAATTACCTCCATGAACAAGGGCGTTCTTCAGAAGGGTATCTTTTTGAAGTGCGCCTTTTTTGTTTAAATAAGTCATGCGTAATGGATGGATGAGGGCATGAGAGTGAAAGAAGGAGAGAACACCATGGGGAATTACACCAGAGAAGAAGTGTTACAGATGGCAGAAGACGAGGATGTAGAATTCATTCGTCTTCAGTTTACCGATATGTTCGGTACTTTGAAAAATATTGCGATTACAGCTCGGGAGCTCCCCCGGGCACTGGATAATGAATATGTAGTAGACAGCTCCTACATTGCCGGAATAGCAGGGGAGAAAGAGCCGGATATGTATTTACATCCGGACTATAATACTTTCACCATTCTTCCGTGGCGTCCGCAGCAGGGAAAGGTAGCCAGACTGCTCTGTGATATCTACCGCTCAGATGGAACGCCGCTTGAGAAAAGCCCGAGATATATTCTGAAACAGGTGGTAGAGATGGCTGCTAAGGAAGGCTATGTTTGTGAAGTGGATCCGGAATGTGAGTTTTTCTTATTTCACACAGATGATAACGGAGTTCCCACTACACTGACTCATGAAAAAGCTGGATATCTGGATATCAGCCCGCTGGATCTGGGAGAAAATGCAAGACGTGATATGGTTCTGAATCTGGAAGATATGGGATATGAAATTGAATCTTCCCATCATGAAACCGCTCCGGCACAGCATGAGATTGATTTTAAATTTTCCGGTGCAAATGAAATGGCTGACTGTGTGATGACTTTCAAAATGGCAGTCCGCACCATTGCAAAACGGCATGGACTTCATGCAACCTTTATGCCAAAGCCGAGAGCTGAGGTGAATGGTTCCGGTATGCACATTCATTTTGCATTGTATAAAGATGGAAAAAATATATTTGCTGATCCTGATGATGTAAATGGTCTCAGCGAGGATGCTTATCATTTTATCGGTGGTCTTCTTGCACATAGTGAAGAGATGGCCGCCATTACCAATCCGCTTGTGAATTCCTACAAGAGACTTGTACCTGGCTATGATGCTCCTACAGAACTGACCTGGACAAAGAATAACCAGAACTCTCTGATCCGTATTTCCAATTTAAGATCAGACAGCCTGGCAATCGAGCTTCGAAGCCCAGATGCATCTGCAAATCCTTACCTTGTGTTTGCTGTTTGCATTGCAGCCGGTCTGGATGGAATTCAGCAGAAATTATATCCTACCAAGGCATCGGATCGTTCTTTTTCCGAATCTGACCAGAAAGCTATGAATATTGGAAATCTTCCGCTGAACCTGGATGATGCCCTTACACATTTCGAGAATAGCACCTGGATCCAGAGTGTACTTGGTAAAAAGTTCTGTGAGGAATATGCAGCTGCCAAGAAGGAAGAATGGCTGAATTATATGAGACAGGTAAGCGAGTGGGAAATCAGCCAGTATTTATACAAGATTTAAGATAAGAGAGTAGCATGGTATGAACAGCAGCATTGTAATTGCATTACCGAAAATCGATGACGCAAAGAAAATACGTACCATATTGAACCGGCACGGTTTTTCTGTAGCTGCGGTATGTTCAACTGCTTCAACAGCACTTGCCAGCATGAGTGAGTTGGACGGAGGTATTCTGATCTGTGGTTATAAGCTGACGGACCGGTATTACCGGGATGTGCTGGAAGATATTCCTTCATATTTTGAAATGCTGTTGCTGGCATCTGGAAGAGTGATTGCGGAAGCGCCTACATCCGTCCTTACTGTGGAAATGCCAATGAAAGTCAGCGACCTGGTAAACACGGTGGATATGATGTTGTCCCAGATCGAGCGGCGGCTAAAAAAAGAGAAGAAGAAACCGAAAACGCGTTCCTGGAAAGAGCAGAATTACATTTCCAACGCAAAGTTTCTTCTTATGGAGCGAAACCATTTAAGCGAAGAAGATGCATACCGGTACATTCAGAAATGCAGTATGGATTCCGGGACAAATATGGTAGAGACAGCTCAGATGGTTCTGATGCTGTTATATGATGAGGTATAGTCTAAGGCAGAATTCTAATCCTGTTGTATAGGATTTTTCAGAAATTCTGGCTGGGGTTTTTATAAGATATATTTTTATGATTTTAGGAAATGGAGGATGAGGAAATGGAGTTTTTGGATGGAAGCTGGAAAAAAGAAGTGAGCAGCTGGGATGCACTGATGGGAGAAGAACTTCTGAATCAGGAAGCCATCCTGGAGGGCGCCATTCACAGTATCCGCAACATGGGAGATGTTGCATTTGTAATTATCAGAAGAAGAGAGGGTCTGTTTCAGACCGTTTTAGTAAATGAGGATGTTGATTTTTCCATTCATGATCTGAAAGAAGGCATGACAGTAAGAGTAAAAGGTGTTGTAAATAAAGAAGAGAGAGCGCCTCATGGCAGAGAGCTTCACATTCGTGAAATTCAGGTGCTGTCTTCTCCGGCTGAACCTCTTCCTCTTGCAATCGATAAATGGAAGCTGAATACTTCTCTGGAAGCCAAATTAAATTACCGTTCCCTTTCCCTCCGCAATATTCAGGAGCGCGCAAGATTTAAAATCCAGGAAGCTTTGACAAGGGCTTTTCGTGATTATCTCTATGAAAATGGATTTACGGAAATCCATACGCCGAAGATCGGAGCCAGAGGTGCTGAGGGAGGCGCGAACCTGTTTAAACTCAGCTATTTCCATAAACCGGCTGTTCTGGCTCAGAGCCCACAGTTTTACAAACAGATGATGGTGGGAGTTTTTGACAGAGTATTTGAGACCGGACCTGTTTTCCGTGCTGAGAAACATAACACCAAAAGACATTTAAATGAATATACGAGTCTTGATTTTGAGATGGGCTATATTGATAGCTTTGAAGAGATCATGGCTATGGAGACTGGCTTTTTGCAGTATGCAATGAAGCTTTTAAAAGAGGATTATGCAAAAGAACTGGAGATCCTGAAGGTTGAGCTTCCAGATGCTTCCAGGATTCCGGCAGTTCGTTTTGATGTGGCAAAAGAGCTGGTTGCGAAGAAATACAACCGTCAGATCCGTAATCCATTTGATCTGGAGCCGGAGGAGGAAGCCCTGATTGGTCAGTATTTTAAAGAAGAATATAATGCGGATTTTGTTTTTGTTACCCATTATCCATCTAAGAAGCGTCCGTTCTACGCAATGGATGATCCAGAGGATACCAGATTTACGTTAAGCTTTGACCTGCTTTTCCATGGCCTTGAGATCACAACAGGAGGACAGAGAATTCACGATTACAATGCCCTTCTGAAAAAGATAGAGGACAGAGGTATGGAGACAGAAGGAATGGAACAGTATCTGGATACATTTAAATACGGTATGCCTCCTCATGGTGGTCTTGGAATCGGTCTGGAGCGTCTTACCATGCAGCTTCTCGGGGAGGAAAATGTCCGTGAGGCATGCCTGTTCCCAAGAGACCTGAACAGACTGGAGCCATAAAAAAGCTGATTTTTCAGACAGGCTCGAGTGTGGAGCGTAATAATTTCTGTGCAGGAGGATGAGAAAATGGCAAAACAGATTGACGATGAAACCATGGAAAATGTCTGCATTCTTGCAAAACTTTCCCTTACAGAAGAAGAGAAGGAAAAGGCAAAAAAAGATATGCAGGAAATGCTTGATTATGTAGATAAGCTGGATGAAC
Organism: Blautia faecis; assembly: GCF_027662325.1. NCBI lineage: Bacteria > Bacillati > Bacillota > Clostridia > Lachnospirales > Lachnospiraceae > Blautia > Blautia faecis. Next base: position 11,764 of record NZ_JAQDKY010000005.1, read on the forward strand.
TGGATACATCCAGTGTTGAACCAATGTCCCATATTTTTGGCGACCAGAATGTATTTCGTGAGGATGAAGTTACAAATGGTGACAACAGCGAGGCAATGCTTGCAAATGCGCCAAAAGCCAAAGAAGGACAGTATCAGGTTCCAAAGACCATAGGATAGGAGACATTCACATGGAATTAGAAAAATTAACAGCCTTACAGCTGGCTGATAAGATTAAAAAACATGAGGTCAGTGTTCTGGACGGCGTCAAGGATGTCTTTTCTAAAATAGAGGAAAAAGATAACAGAATCCACGCATATCTGGACACTTATAAAAAAGAAGCGTATGCAAGAGCAAAAGAGGTGGAAAAAGGCATTGAGGACGGAACTTATACCAGTCCTCTTGCCGGTGTTCCCATTGCTATCAAAGATAACATTTGTGTACAGGGAAAACCTACTACCTGTGCGTCAAAAATTCTGGAAGGATTTGTTCCCCAGTATCAGGCAGAGGTGATCAGCCGGCTTGAAAAAGCAGGAATGATCATTATCGGAAAAACAAATATGGATGAGTTTGCCATGGGAAGTACGACGGAAACTTCTGCCTATGGCATTACCAGAAATCCATGGAATACAGAGCATGTTCCAGGCGGCTCCTCAGGCGGCTCCTGTGCAGCTGTAGCAGCAGGAGAGGCTTATCTGGCACTGGGCTCTGATACAGGAGGTTCCATCCGTCAGCCAAGCTCTTATTGTGGTGTAACAGGAATGAAGCCTACTTATGGTACGGTTTCCCGTTATGGGCTGGTTGCATATGCCTCTTCTCTGGATCAGATCGGACCGATTGGAAAAGATGTGGCAGATTGCGCAGCACTTCTGGAAGTGATCGCTGGCCATGATCCGAAAGACAGTACTTCCATTGACCGAAAAGACCTGGATTTTTCCAGTGAGATGACAGATAAGATTACAGGAATGAAATTTGGTGTTCCGAAGGAATATCTGTCAGAGGGAATTTCGCCAGAGGTAAAAGATGCCTTTATGGAAACCCTGAAAGTGCTGACCCAGATGGGAGCAATTGTAGAATTTTTCTCTGTCAAAACTATGGAATATATGATTCCGGCATACTATATTATTGCCAGCGCAGAAGCAAGCTCCAACCTGGAGCGCTTTGATGGCGTAAAATATGGCTATCGTGCAAAAGAATATGACGGTCTTCATGATATGTATAAACGTACTAGAACGGAGGGCTTTGGAGAAGAAGTAAAACGTCGTATCATGCTTGGTTCCTTTGTTTTAAGCTCTGGTTATTACGATGCTTATTATCTGAAAGCCCTGCGCACCAAAGCACTTATTAAAAAAGAGTTTGATCAGGCTTTCGAAAAATACGACGTGCTTCTTGCCCCGGCAGCTCCTTATACAGCGCCGAAAATCGGAGAAAGCTTAAAAGACCCTATGGCAATGTACCTTGGGGATATTTATACAGTTGCCGTAAATCTTTGCGGACTTCCAGGAATTACAGTTCCCTGCGGAAAAGACAGTGCCGGACTTCCAATCGGAATCCAGATGATCGGAGACTGTTTTATGGAAAGGAAGATCCTTCGTGCTGCCCATGCCTATGAAAGCGTAAGAGGGAATTTTGGAACACCAGAGGAAGGAGGTAAGAGAGCATGAAACAGTATGAGACTATTATCGGACTTGAGGTTCATGTAGAACTTGCCACCAGAACAAAGATTTTCTGCGGCTGCTCCACAGCATTTGGAGGGGCACCCAATACCCACACCTGTCCGGTGTGTACTGGTATGCCAGGTTCTCTTCCGGTATTAAACAAAAAGGTGGTAGAATTTGCCCTGCGCGCAGGCCTTGCCACAAACTGCAGCATCAATCAGTATTGCAAATTTGACCGTAAGAACTATTTTTATCCGGATAATCCGCAGAACTACCAGATTTCCCAGCTGTATCTGCCAATCTGCCATGATGGATTTGTGGAGATCGAGACAGAAGCTGGTAAGAAAAAAGTCCGGATCCATGAGATGCATATGGAGGAGGACGCAGGTAAGCTGATCCATGATGAGTGGGAGGACTGCTCTTTGGTAGATTACAACCGAAGCGGTGTTCCTCTGATCGAGATCGTTTCTGAGCCGGATATGAGAAGTGCAGATGAGGTTATCGCTTATCTGGAGAAGCTTCGTTGTACCATGCAGTATCTGGGTGTTTCCGATTGTAAGCTTCAGGAGGGCTCCATGCGTGCTGATGTGAACCTTTCTGTGAGAGTGGCAGGAAGCGATACACTTGGAACCAGAACAGAGATGAAGAACCTGAACTCTTTTAAGGCCATAGCACATGCTATTGAGGGCGAAAGAGAGCGTCAGATCGAGCTTCTGGAGATGGGTAAAAGCGTTACCCAGGAGACCAGAAGATGGGATGACAATAAAGAGTCTTCTCATGCAATGCGTTCTAAGGAGGATGCAAAGGATTACCGCTATTTCCCGGATCCAGATCTTCCGCCGATCCATATTTCTGATGAGTGGATCGCAAAAATCAGAACTGAGCTGCCGGAGTTCCGGGAGGAGAAGGCTGCCCGTTATCAGAGTGAGTTTGGTCTTCCGGAGTATGATTCCCAGATTCTTACAGAGTCCAGACATCTGGCTGCTTTGTTTGAAGATGTGGCTACGCTGAGCGGCAATCCGAAAAAGGCGGCAAACTGGTTTATGGTGGAAGTGCTTCGTCTTATGAAGGAAAAAGGCATTGAGGCTGAGAAGTTAAGATTTACACCGCAGCATCTTGCAGATCTTCTCACAATGGTCGATAAGAAGGAGGTAAGCCCACAGAATGCCAAGAAGGTATTTGAAAAGGTATTTGATGAGGATGTTGATCCGGTAGCTTATGTGGAAGAGCATGGCTTAAAGATCGTGGAGGATACCGGGCTTCTTAGCAGCACCATCAGCAGGATTCTGGATGAGAACCCTGGACCGCTGTCTGAGCTTCTTGGAGGTAAAGAGAAGGTTATGGGCTTCTTTGTCGGTCAGATCATGAAGGAAATGAAGGGCAAGGCAAACCCGGCAAGCGTGAGAGAGGCGCTGCTGGCTGAGGTTGAGAAGAGAAAGTAGATTTACAGGAGGATAATCAGATGGTTACCGTTAATCATAATTATTTAAAACTGCCAGGAAGCTATCTTTTTTCTACAATTGGAAAAAAAGTGCGTGCCTATAAAGAAGAGAATCCGGATAAAGAGGTGATCAGCCTTGGTATTGGTGATGTGACACAGCCGCTGGTTCCGGCTATTATTGATGCTCTTCACGGGGCAGTCGAGGAGATGGCTCACGCAGAGACTTTTCACGGTTATGCGCCAGATCTTGGGTATGAATTTCTGAGAAGGGCAATCGCAAAGAACGATTACCAGGACAGAGGATGCAATATTGCAGCAGATGAGATTTTTGTTTCTGATGGTGCGAAAAGTGATTCTGGTAATATTCAGGAGATTTTTGGAACAGACAATAAGGTTGCTGTGTGTGACCCGGTTTATCCGGTTTATGTGGATACCAATGTTATGGCGGGCCGTACCGGAGAGTATAATACGGTTCGTGAAAATTTTGACGGTGTGATCTATATGCCATGCCGCAAGGAGAATGGATTTTTGCCGGAGCTTCCATCAGAAGTGCCGGATCTGATCTATCTTTGCTTTCCAAATAATCCGACCGGTTCTGCTATTACAAAGGATGAACTGCAGAAATGGGTGGATTATGCCAACAAAAATGGCTGTGTGATTATTTATGATGCAGCTTATGAGGCTTATATCTCTGAGGAAAATGTACCGCACAGTATTTATGAGTGCGAGGGTGCGAGAACATGCGCGATTGAACTTCGAAGCTTTTCCAAGAATGCCGGATTTACTGGTGTTCGTCTTGGATTTACGGTTATTCCGAAGGAACTGGTACGAGATGGGGTATCACTTCACAGTCTGTGGGCAAGACGTCACGGCACCAAGTTTAACGGTGCTCCTTATATTGTACAGAAGGCAGGAGAGGCTGTCTATTCTGAGGCAGGTAAGGCTCAGCTGAAGAATCAGGTTGGCTATTATATGAGAAATGCAAAGCTGATCCATGATGAGCTGACAAAAGCTGGCTTCTCTGTTTCCGGTGGTGTGAACGCGCCTTATATCTGGCTGGAAACACCGGATAAAATGACTTCCTGGGAGTTTTTTGATTATCTCCTTAAAAATGCAAATGTGGTTGGTACGCCAGGTTCTGGTTTTGGTTCTCATGGAGAGGGCTATTTCCGTCTGACTGCGTTTGGAACTTATGAGAATACTCTGAAAGCCATTGACAGGATCAAGAGTTTGTAATTATAATTGAAGAAAGCTGAAAAACAGGGCGCATCTCTGGCGAAAGCTGGGGATGTGCCCTTTTACGAAGGAGGAGTCTGGATATGAAGATCAATCGTATTGAGCATATGTGTGAGGGGAATGGACATGTGATTATCAAGGAGCTGCTGGATGAGCAGCAGTTAAATGGGAAGTGTGGGCTTTATGCAGAGGTGACTCTGGAACCGGGATGTTCTCTTGGTTTTCATATGCATTATGGGGAGAGTGAGACCTATTATATTCTGACCGGGGAAGGGGAATATAATGACAATGGGACTTCCTGGAGACATGTGAAAGCAGGCGATATTACCTTTACACCAGATGGAAGAGGTCATGGACTGGCGAATACGGGGAATACGGATCTGGTGTTTATGGCGTTGATTATTAAAGATTGAGAGTGTTGCTATGCTCGCAAACCTGCCGAAAATCCCCAAGCCCCACAAGCAGTACCCGCTGCCACCTCCCCTGTGTATCGGTTGGAACTGGTTCAAATGTGGTATGACTTATCACTTTGGCGAGCGGGGCTCGCAAAACGATTGCGGGGGTGTGGCAAAGGGAAAAGTATAGAAAAATATTTAGGAGTTTAGAAATGAATCATACAGCAGAGAAATTACTTACATTTATCAAAGAGAGCCCTACTGCATTTCAGGCAGTGGAGATGATGAAAACAAGATTTACGGAGAATGGATTTACAGAGTTAAAGGAAGATGAGCACTGGGAGATAAAAAACGGTGGGAAGTATTTTGTGATCCGGAATCATTCGGCAATCATTGCATTTACCGTGCCGGAGGTTTCCAGCGACGTGTTCCATATTATTGCAAGCCACAGTGATTCCCCGTCTTTGAAGATCAAGGAGAATCCAGAGATGGTGGAAAATGGGTATGTGAAGCTGAATGTGGAACTTTATGGTGGTGCGCTTCTGGCTCCCTGGTTTGACCGCCCCCTTTCTGTGGCTGGACGTCTGATCGTGAAGGAGGATGAACAGATTTGTGAGAAGCTTGTGATTGTGGACAAGGATATGTTGATGATCCCGAATCTGGCTATCCATATGAATCGTGAGGCGAACAGCGGTTATAAGTATAATGTGCAGAAGGATATGCTTCCTCTTTATGGCCTGGAGAGCGCTAAGGGATCTTTCTTTAAAACTGTGGCAGAGGCAGCAGGGGTGAAAGAAGAGGACATTCTGGGACATGATCTGTTCCTTTATAACCGCATGCCTGGTACGGTTTGGGGCAGTGAGGAGGAATTTGTCTCTGCGCCAAGACTGGATGATCTGCAGTGCGCTTTTTCCTCTATGGAAGGACTGATTGCTGGAAAAAATGAGAAGAGCATCTGTGTACATATGGTAATGGATAATGAAGAGGTGGGAAGCGGCACCAGGCAGGGGGCTGCATCTACTTTCCTTCGGGATACCCTCCTTCGCATTAATCTGGGGCTTGGAAGAAGCTACGAGGATTATCTGATCTCTCTGGCAAAGAGCTTTATGATCTCTGCGGATAATGCACATGCGATTCATCCGAACTACCCTGAGAAGGCGGATCCGGTGAACCGACCGCATATTAATGCCGGAATTGCGGTGAAGTATAATGCGAACCAGAAGTACTGCACAGATGGTATTTCGGCAGCGATGTTTAAGGAACTCTGTAAAGAGGCAGGGGTATCCTGTCAGGTTTACGTGAATCGTTCGGACGTAGCCGGCGGCTCCACTCTGGGAAATATTTCCAATACGCAGGTGGCTTTAAATACAGTAGATATTGGACTGCCGCAGCTGGCTATGCATTCTCCTTATGAGACTGCCGGTGTGAAAGATACCTGCGACTTTGTAAAGCTTGCGGGGGTATTTTATGCCTGATAACATTTTCGAAAGAAGTTATAAAAGTGCTTCTTCTACAGGAAGCAGACAGCAGATTCACAAAAAAGCAGTGTTTTTTGATGCTGATGGTACGATCTGTGATATTGAAAAGGGGACACCGGCCAGTGCTGTAGAGGCGATTACAAAACTGGTGAAGAATGGTCATCAGGCATGGCTGTGTACAGGAAGAAGCAGGGCGTTTGTGCCTGATTATCTGGAACAGATCCCTTTTACAGGAATGATCAGTGCCTGTGGATGTACCATTGAGAAAGATGGCAAAAGGCTTTTTAACAAGGAGATGACCACGGAGGCAGCATGGCATTCGGTGGAGGTGCTTCGGAAATATGGCATGATTCCGGTGATGGAGGGTGCTGATTGGATGTACTACGATAAGGATGAGTATAATACAGATATTAACTGGTATGCTGATCTGATCACAAAGGCTCTGGGGGCTAAGTGGCGTCCTGTTAAGGGGTATGAACACGACCTTCATATTAATAAGATCAGTTCTAAGATCGTGCCGGGAAGTGATCCTGAGAAGGCCTGTGCGGAGCTTGAGGACTATTATGAGTTTATTGGCCATGTAGGGGAAGGTCTTGCCGGGGATACCATTGAGATGATCCCGAAAGGCTTTTCCAAGGCTGTTGGCATTGCAGCTGTATGCAGGATTTTTGATATTGCACATGAGGATACCATTGTATTTGGTGACAGCAATAATGACCTGTCTATGTTCGAATATGCAAAGACGAAGGTGGCAATGGGAAATGCGGCATCCGGAATCAAGAAGCTGGCTGATTACGTGACAACGGATATTTTTCATTATGGAATTAAAAACGGGTTGGAGCACCTGGGATTGATTTAGATGTTACTTTAGATCATTTCAGACAATTCGCGTACTCCGAGATAAGGGTAAAGGATAAAATATGGCAGAGCAATTAAATTACCAATGTAAATTTGAAAAATACAAAGAAGAGCTGATCAGATTGCGGCGTCATTTCCACAGGCATCCGGAACTGGGGCTTCAGGAGTTTGAGACATCTGCTTTTATACAGGAGTATCTGGGAAAATTAGGCTATCGGTTTCGGATTGTGGAGCCTACGGGGATCATTGCGGAGCATCCCTGTCAGGATGAGGCAGCTTTTGCCGGCAAAAAGAAAGTTGTGCTTCGCGCAGAGATGGATGCACTTCCTATACAGGAACAAACCGGACTGTCTTACGCATCGGAAAATGCCGGAGTCATGCATGCCTGTGGTCATGATGGCATCGTGGCTTCGGCGTTGGTGCTGGCGAGGATTCTGGCGGAAGAGGGAGAGGATTTTCCAGTGCGGATGCGGTTTCTTTTTGAACCTGCTGAAGAAATCGGTGAAGGTGCAAAGCGAATGCTGGCAGCAGGTGCCCTTGATGGAGAACCAGATATTTTTCTCATGTTTCATTACGCAGTGGATCAGTCTTTTGGAATGGCAGTGCATGAGGGACAGGCTTCGGCTATGATCAATGGCATGGAAATCCGTGTTCATGGAAAATCCAGCCACTGGTGTGAGGCTCATAAAGGAATTGACAGTATTTATGCGGCTTCTCTGGTGGTAAAAGCCCTTCATGATCTTAATGAAACATATAAAGGAAAAGGTCCCTGCCTAATCGGAATCGGAACCATTCATGGTGGAGAATACTCTAATATTATTACAGATCTTGTGACTCTTCGGGGAAATATCCGGGCTGCTTATGAAGAAGATTACCAGGCGCTGGATAAGCGGCTGAAGGAAACCCTGAATGAAATAGAAGCAAAGACGGGAACAAGGATCGAGTTGGAATATCCAAAGCCTGCAGTTCTGCCTTTTGCAAATGATCCGGAGCTTACCAGGATTGCGGAAACTGCAGGAAGGAAGATATTTGGAGAGCAGTTTCTTCTGGAAGGCGAGGAGCAGCTGTTTTTGTCCGGAGACAATGCCTATCGGTATTTTTTACATACAAAGGGCTTGTTCAGTGTATTTCTGGCAGGAATTCCTGATAAGGGTTATCCGCTGCATCATCCGAAATTTCAGATTGATGAGGATATTTTGCCATATAGCCTGGAGGCGTTGTATGAGATACTGTCTGGCATTGACAGGGATATGTAGCAGAATCCATTAAATCAATCCTAAACTTTTGCAAATGAACAGCCAGATAGTGAGAGTAAAAGCACTGAATAATGTAGTGAGCATAATGACACCGGAGGAAAAAGACCCTTCGTGCCCCATGTTTTTTGCCATGATATAACAGCTTACTGTGGTAGCAGAACCAAGCATGATCAGAATGGCAACCAGCTTGTCATGGGTAAATCCAAGTCTGACAGCAACTGGAAGAAAAATGGTGCAAAAGCCGATCAGCTTCATAAAAGTGCAGGCGATAGTTGCTTTTAATCTGGAAAAAGCTTTTCCAAAATGAAGGGCACCACCCATGGCCATCAGTCCAAGAGGTGTGGCTGTTTTTCCGAGGTTATTGACAGTACTGGAAAGGATCGTTGGAAGAGGCAGACGAAGGACAGACCAGATAAGACCTGCCAGGATTCCAAGAATAATAGGGTTGCTGGCAATTCCTTTTAAGGTTTTTAGGAGCATCTGTTTGTTCATTCCCTGATTGTCAGGCTTCATAAAAGAGAGAACCATGACTGCCATTACATTATAGAGAGGAACGCTTGCTATGATCATAAGAGGTGCCATACCGGCATCTCCATAAAGGTTCTGGATGATAGCAATGCCGAGGATTGCCGCGCTGCTGCGGTAAGAGGCCTGGACAAATTCTCCCTGTATGTCCCTTGGATTCAGCAGGAAGGAAAGACCGATAGAAATGGCAATGCTGCAAAACGTAGCGCCAAAACAAAAGAGAACAAACTTTGTATCCCAAACTTTAATAAAATCTGATTCAGCCACATTCATAAACAAAAGTGCGGGTAAGGCTGCCTTGAATACAAATTTGTTCATCTGTGCAACAAAGGAATCATCATAAAGATTAATTTTTCGAAGAAAATAACCCAGCATGAGGGTCAAAAAAATAGGAATGGTTGCATTGAGGCAAAAAATCAGATTATCCATAAATAATTCACCTTTCTAAGTTTGTCGACATGTTGCTGTTCATTCTGTTCACAGTAACCCCGACATATCTTTTTTGATTATAAACTTTTTCCAATAATTGTCAAATTTTGTTTTCTGTGGTATCGTAAGAATGAAAGGCAACGAATGGAGGAGAAATATGAGATACGGTAAGATTCGCGTAGAAGATGGAAATCTGATCTTTTTCAGACATATGATACAGAATAATCTTCCTTGCAGAGATATTGTCTGGGCGTATATCCATCGGGAAGGCGAAAATGCAGAAGAAGCAGTGAAGCAGATGATCTCTAATTATCTGGTGATCATTACCAGGAGAAAGAAGCGATATCAGTTTGAGATGACGGAGCATGAGGCACAGGACTGCCTGCGGATTCTGAAACTTTTCAATCCGGAAATGGCTACCGGATTTCCTAAGGGCGGACGGATTACGATGCAGAGTCTTTCCAATACAAGAGATCTTGGGGCGATCGCCACAAAGGATGGGCGTCATATCCTTCCCAGAAAGCTTATTCGAAGCGGAAATCTTTATCATGCTTCTATGGCTGATCAGCATGTTTTGCAGGAGGACTGCAAGCTGAAGACCGTGATTGATCTCAGAGACCAGCTGGAACGAAATGAAAGACCGGACATTGTGGTAAAGGGAGTGGAATATTATCACATCCCCATGATCGATGAAGAGACTATCAGCGATTCTCCGAAAAGTGTTTTGGGAATACTGCAGACAAATGATATGTTGAAAAAGGTTCTGGAGTATGATGGCGATATAGAGAGTCTGATCGAGCAGCAGTATGAGAATTTTGTAAGGGATCAGTATTCAGTGAAACAATGTGCCAGATTTATGGATGTATTGCTGCATCACGAAAATGGTGCTGCTCTCTGGCACTGCAGCTTCGGAAAAGACAGAGTGGGGGTAGTGACAGCCCTTCTTCTTTGTGCTCTTGGAGTTCACAGAGATGTGATCCGGGAGGATTTTATACGTTCCAATGTGTGCCTGGCAGGAGAACTGGATTATATGCTGCGTTACCTTGAGGCAAACAGACTGGACAGTATTGCAAATGTAAATAAAGTATCAGCGCTTTTCAGGGTAAAAGAAGAATATCTGGACAGAATGTTTCGGACGATTTATGCGGAATATGGAAATGTGGAGCGTTTTTTGAGAAGAGGACTTTATCTGAACCAAAAGACAGTGACAGACCTGCAGAGTAAATATCTGATATAAAATATTTACGTAAAATATAGATACTTCATACTGTGTAAATATGTTAATAGTGAAATGAAAGTGTGTTATATGAATAAAAATGCTTTAATGCTATAAAACATTAAAACTTTTTTGAAGTGTAGCATTGACAAAATAAATTATGTTGTTATAATGATAACCATATCAATCTGAAGCACGAAAGCAGGATTATATTTATGCAAAATAAGATTTTATCTTTACTAGTTGACAACACGTCAGGTGTACTCAGCCGGATCGCCGGAATGTTCAGCCGTCGTGGTTATAATATTGACAGTATCACTGCCGGAGTTACAGCGGATGTGAATTATACCCGCATTACAGTAGTGTGCAGCGGAGATGACGCAATTCTTGATCAGATTGTGAAACAGCTTGCGAAGCTTGTTGATGTAAGGGATATCAAAGTTCTGGATCCATCTGACAGCGTAGTTCGTGAGACTGTTCTTGTGAAGGTTGCAGCCGCACCGGAGCAGAGACAGGGAATTGTTTCCATTGCGGATATTTTCCGTGCCAAGGTTGTAGATGTGAGCAAGGATTCTCTCATTGTAGAAATGACAGGCAGCAAGACCAAGCTGGAGGCATTTATTAATCTTATGGGAGATTACGAGATTCTGGAACTGGCACGTGCCGGTGTTATGGGTCTTGAGAGAGGCTCTCATGGGGTGAAATTTTTGTAATTGCGGAAGCGCTGATCAGGCAGATGCCGCAGGAGGCAATCCGCCACAGGCGGAGAATTCTGAAGGCAGGATTATTTATTTGGTTTGCTAAGGGGCGTATTTCTGGAATGAATAATCATACACAGGATATGCATATATATTCCCTTAACGATATATATTTTTAAGTTTTAACACAGTAGGAGGAAACGAAAATGTCAGCAAGAATTTTTTACCAGGAAGATTGTAATCTCTCTTTATTAGATGGAAAAACAATCGCAATTATCGGTTACGGCAGCCAGGGACATGCTCACGCACTGAACCTGAAGGAGTCCGGATGTGACGTCATTATTGGTCTTTATGAAGGCAGCAGATCCTGGAAGAGAGCTGAAGAGCAGGGATTTAAAGTATATACAGCAGCTGAGGCTGCAAAGAAGGCTGATATCATCATGATTCTGATCAATGATGAGAAACAGGCTGATATGTATAAGAAAGATATCGAGCCAAACCTTGAGGAAGGCAATATGCTTATGTTTGCTCATGGTTTCAACATTCATTTCGGATGTATTGTTCCGCCAAAGAATGTAGATGTTACCATGATTGCTCCAAAAGCACCAGGACATACAGTAAGAAGCGAGTATCAGGCTGGCAAAGGAACTCCTTGTCTGGTAGCTGTTGAGCAGGATTACACAGGAAAAGCACTTGACAAAGCACTTGCATACGGACTTGCTATTGGTGGTGCAAGAGCAGGACTTCTTGAGACTACATTCCGTACAGAGACAGAGACAGACCTTTTTGGAGAGCAGGCAGTACTTTGCGGTGGTGTTTGTGCACTTATGCAGGCTGGTTTCGAGACTCTTTGCGAGGCTGGTTATGACCCAAGAAATGCATACTTCGAGTGTATCCACGAAATGAAGCTGATCGTAGACCTGATTTATCAGTCAGGCTTCGCTGGAATGAGATATTCCATCTCCAACACAGCTGAGTACGGTGACTACATCACAGGACCGAAGATCATTACAGAAGATACAAAGAAAGCAATGAAGAAAATCCTTTCCGATATCCAGGATGGTACTTTCGCAAAAGACTTCCTGCTTGATATGAGCCCAGCTGGACGTCAGGTTCATTTCAAAGCTATGAGAAAGAAAGCTTCTGAGCATCCATCTGAGAAAGTTGGCGAAGAAATCCGTAAACTCTACAGCTGGAACGGCGAAGATAAGCTTATTAATAACTAAGCAAAAAAATCCGGGGAAACCCGGATTTTTTTGCGCTACTTCGGTGTAGCGAAGCGGAATTTCTCTAGATTTCTGCCAGTTGTGTCAGAAGCTTCTGATTTTGGCTCCCTTTCTTGCATACAAATCCGATTTCCCTTGATGGGAAAGTCAGCCCCAGAGGCGCTTCCACAAGTATTTCTTTATTAAGATCATTTTGCACAAATTCTTTGATCACACAGGCAATTCCCAAGCCTACCTGCGCAAACTGGATTAAAAGATCCATGGAGCTGACTTCCAGAATGTGACCAAGCTGCATCTGGTGCTCATGAAGCATGGTATTGACGGACTGTCTGGTTATATTCTGTTCGTCAAGAAGCATGAAAGTAGCAGTGTGCTGAAGGGGTTCTGATGGAAAAAGCTGGTGCTGATTCTCCAGGTATTGATGTGTAGCGACAAAGGTATCCTGGATCTGCAGCAGAGGCAAAAATTCGTATCCGGATAGCTTCTGCGGTCGTCCGATCAGGCCGATGTCTATTTTGTCTTCTTCAAGAAGTTTCAGGGTCTGGTAGGTGGACTGGCAGGAGATTGTAATACGGATTTGCGGATTGGCAGCTATGAAATCTTTCAGCCTGGGCATAAGTACATATTTGCATAAAGTGGTGCTGGCACCGATGCGCAGCCTGGGAATCTCTCTGGAACGATTGTGAAGAATGGAATCTTCTCCTTCGGAAAGAAGGTCGAAGGCTCCTTTTGCTTTTTCATATAGAATCTGACCGTCAGGAGTGAGTGTTACGCCTCGGGAACTGCGCTTGAAAAGAGTGGTGTCCAGATTGCTTTCCAGCTTCTTAATGGCGCGGCTGATGGCAGGCTGGCTGATGTACAGCTCCTTAGCAGCAGTTGAGATATTGCCAGTGCGGCTGACTGTGTAAAATATATGATAAAGAGACAGATTTTCCTGCATAAATTCCTCCTGAATATATAACAATATTGCTTACCCTTGTCCATGACAACATATCTTACAATGTACAAAAATCACGCATTCGAATGATTTTTCGCCAAGTTTCTCAGGTTTTTGTGAACTACGCTCAAAATAATACCTTACAGAATAGCACCAGTAAACAGTGATATATAACTACAAATTATAATAACTATGATTAATATGTATTTTTATTATAACAGAAAGTGTGCTAAAATATCAACATACAATGAATCAGGAGGAATACTAAAATGGGAATGACAATGACTCAGAAGATCCTGGCAGCGCATGCAGGTCTGGATCATGTAGAAGCAGGACAGCTTATAGAGGCACAGCTTGACCTTGTTCTTGGAAACGATATCACTTCTCCGGTAGCTATCCATGAGATGGATAAGATGACAGTAGATACCGTATTTGACAAAGATAAAATTGCACTGGTAATGGATCACTTTATTCCGAATAAGGATATTAAGTCTGCTGAGCACTGTAAATGTGTTCGTGAATTTGCCTGTCGCCACGATATCACCAATTATTTTGATGTAGGACAGATGGGAATTGAGCATGCGCTCCTTCCGGAAAAGGGTCTTACAGTTGCAGGCGATGTGATTATCGGAGCTGATTCACACACCTGTACATATGGAGCTCTTGGAGCTTTTTCCACTGGTGTCGGAAGTACTGATATGGCAGCTGGCATGGCTACAGGAAAAGCATGGTTTAAGGTACCGTCTGCCATTAAATTTAACATCGTTGGCAAACCGAAAAAATGGGTAAGCGGTAAGGATGTGATCTTACATATCATTGGAATGATCGGCGTGGACGGAGCTCTTTATAAATCTATGGAGTTCGTGGGAGAGGGAATTAAAAACCTGTCTATGGACGACCGTTTTACTATTGCTAATATGGCAATTGAGGCTGGCGGAAAGAATGGAATTTTCCCGGTTGATGATCTTGCAATCGAATATATGAAAGAGCATTCCAAGCGCCCGTATACAGCATACGAGGCTGATGAGGATGCTGTTTATGAAGCTGAGTACACAATTGATCTTAGCACATTGGAACCAACCGTTGCGTTCCCTCATTTACCAGAGAACACTAAGACCATTTCTGAGATTGGAGAGCCGGTTGTTGTAGACCAGTCTGTAATCGGATCCTGTACGAATGGCCGTATTGACGACCTTCGTGTTGCAGCTCAGATTCTGAAGGGACGCAAGGTTAAGAAAGGGCTTCGCTGTATTGTGATTCCTGCGACTCAGGCAATTTATCTGCAGGCAATGGAAGAGGGGCTTCTTAAGATTTTCATTGAGGCTGGAGCAGTTGTAAGTACACCTACCTGTGGACCGTGCCTTGGTGGATACATGGGTATTCTGGCCGCTGGTGAGCGCTGCATTTCTACTACTAACCGCAACTTTGTAGGACGTATGGGACATGTGGAGTCTGAAGTTTACCTGGCAAGCCCGGCAGTAGCTGCAGCAAGTGCAGTAACCGGTTATATTTGTGCACCGGAAGAATTAGGATTATAAGGAGGAGTACTTATCATGCAGGCAAAAGGCAGAGCTTTTAAATATGGAGATAATGTTGATACAGATGTTATTATTCCGGCACGTTATCTGAATTCTTCAGACCCGGCAGAACTGGCAACTCATTGCATGGAGGATATTGATAATACTTTTGTAAAAAGAGTACAGAAGGGTGATATTATTGTAGCAACTAAGAATTTTGGCTGCGGTTCTTCCCGTGAACATGCGCCGATCGCTATTAAGGCAGCTGGTGTCAGCTGTGTTATCGCAGAGACATTTGCCAGAATTTTTTACAGAAATGCAATCAACATTGGACTTCCGATCATTGAGTGCCCGGAAGCAAGCAAGGGCATTGATGAGGGGGATGAGGTAGAGGTGGATTTTGATTCTGGCATGATCTACAATCGCACCAAAGGAACTGAATTTAAGGGGCAGGCCTTCCCGGAATTTATGCAGAAGATCATTAAGGCGGAAGGACTTGTTAATTATATTAATGCACAGCATTAATATAATTGTTAACAGGCAAAGTAAAATATCCTGTTAAAGGGCAAATCGCCCAATCAATAGAAATTTGTCCAAGCATAAAAACTGACCTTGATGGACTGGGAAAACCAGCTGTCAAGGTCTTTTGGTATATGGGAGAAATATGGACGAAAACTTTGATTTCTGTGATTTTTCTCAATAAAATTGCAGTTTTACCTACGTTCAAGGTTCTTTCATAATTGGATAGGGGCGTTATACATGGGTTACCCGTCTGCTCCGTTCACAGTAACACTTACAGACGATTTTAATTTGTTTTTTGAAAAAACTGTTGATTTTTATTATAACATTTGATACAATATCAACTGTTCGCGGGGTATGGCGTAGCTTGGTAGCGCGCACGGCTGGGGGCCGTGAGGTCGCAGGTTCAAATCCTGTTGCCCCGATTAGTCATTGACAAGTGACTTGAAAAATGTTAAGGTAATAACCACAAAGAACATATAAGAGAAATGCTTTGATAAGGAGTAGTACACAGGTACCGGAGCGCAGAGAGTCATCGGGTGGTGTGAGATGACGGAAGGAAACTGTAGAACTCGCCTTGGAGCAGCTGTCTGAAATTACTTCGAATGATTAGAAGAAGCGAGAGTAGACACAGCCGGATTCCACCGTTACAGGGAAAGGATATAAGGAGTAATCCCGTATCCGATAAGTGTATGGATTCTATTCATGAAATAAGAGTGGTACCGCGTAAGATGTATGTCTTCCGTCTCTTGCACCTGTATGTGTGCAGAGCTGGAGGACTTTTTTTATGTGATAGTAATTCCATTGGAATTTAATACCACATAAAGCTGCTTTATCAGACTGAGCTCTGACCCAGCAGACAAAGAATCCTTCCGTCACGGAAAAGAGAAAAATTAAATTTACAATATGGAGGAATAAAAAATGATGAATGTAAGCAAATACAAAAAACAGTATTATCTTCCACCAGAAACCTGTATGGACTGGGCAAAAAAGGACTATATTGACAAGGCACCTGCATGGTGTTCTGTAGACCTTCGTGACGGAAACCAGGCACTTGTCATCCCAATGAGCCTGGAACAGAAGGTTGAGTTTTTCAAACTTCTTGTACAGATTGGGTTTAAAGAGATTGAAGTAGGATTTCCAGCTGCTTCCGAGACAGAGTATACGTTCCTTCGTACCCTGATCGATCGCAAACTGATTCCTGAAGATGTTACGATCCAGGTACTGACTCAGGCAAGAGAGCATATTATCCGTAAAACCTTTGAAGCCGTAAAAGGTGCGCCTAAAGCTATTGTTCACGTATACAATTCCACATCTGTTGCACAGCGTGAACAGGTATTTAAGAAATCCAAAGAAGAGATTTTAAAGATTGCCGTAGAAGGTGCGAAATTATTAAAAGAACTGGCTGAACAGACAGAAGGAAACTTCCAGTTTGAGTATAGTCCGGAGAGCTTTACAGGAACTGAGCCGGAATATGCCCTTGAGGTCTGCAATGCAGTTATCGATGTATGGCAGCCAACTCCGGACAATAAATGTATCATCAACCTTCCGGTAACAGTGGAGCATTCCATGCCGCATGTATATGCAAGTCAGGTTGAGTATATGTGCAAGCATATGCTTCACCGTGAAAATGTAATCGTATCCTTACATCCTCACAATGACAGAGGTTGTGGTGTGGCAGATTCTGAAATGGGAATTCTTGCCGGAGCAGACCGCATCGAGGGAACTCTTTTTGGAAACGGAGAGCGTACAGGTAATGTTGATATTGTAACACTTGGAATGAACATGTATTCCCAGGGAGTAGATCCGAAGCTTGACTTCTCCGATATGCCTCACATCTGCGAGGTGTATGAGCGTTGCACGGGAATGACAGTTGGAGAGAGAAGTCCATACAGTGGAGCACTTGTTTTTGCAGCATTTTCTGGTTCCCATCAGGATGCAATTGCCAAAGGTATGCACTGGATCGAGGAAAAAGATCCGAACCGCTGGACAGTTCCGTATCTGCCAATTGATCCCACAGATGTTGGACGTAATTATGATGCAGATGTTATCCGTATCAACAGCCAGTCTGGCAAAGGCGGCGTAGGCTACATTCTGGAAACAAAATACGGTCTGAACCTTCCGCCAAAAATGCGTGAGGCAATGGGTTACGCAGCCAAGGGTGTTTCTGATCACCTTCATAAAGAGCTTCATCCAGATGAAATCTTTGATCTGTTCAAAAAGACTTTTGAGAATGTGGGACAGCCGTACAGCATTAATGAAGTGCACTTCCAGCAGACGAGCGAGGGAATTACAACTAAGGTAATCTCCACATTTAATGGAAAAACAATTACCACAGAGGCTGTGGGAAATGGACGTCTTGACGCAGTGAGCAATGCCCTGAAGAAAGCATACGAATTGAAGTATTCTCTGGAAGTATACCAGGAACATGCGTTAGAGCGCAGCTCCAGTTCCAAGGCTATAGCATATGTTGGAATCAAGAAACCTGACGGAACTATGGCGTGGGGAGCAGGCGTAGACCCGGATATTATCCGTGCTTCCATTGATGCACTTGTAACAGCAATTAATAACCGCTGAGAGATTTGTTTAAACCTTATTTATAATAAGAAGCATATTTGATAACAAAAAGACAAACCACCGCGAATCAGTTCATAAAAAAGACTGTGCGGTGGTTTGCTGCTTTGAAAGGTAACGGCGCTTTTTGTCAGAATTCGGCGATAAAAAAGGTTTGACGAACAGAAAAAGAAAAGCTATAATAAAATCCATAAGAAGGGGAGAAATAACCATACCTAAGAATAAAAGGGGACAAATAGAAACAGGGTAAATTTATCAAAAATATTACATGATTTTTGAATGAATCATCCTATTTCTTTCTTGTTGTCTTTCTTTTTTTACCTGTTTTTAGTGAAAAAAGCTATAGAAAGCAAAAAAAACTTGACATTTTGGAGCTTATTAAATATAATTTTCCTATAAATTACAGAAATGTTACAGAATAAATAATAAAAGAAATCAAAACATAACAGAAGTGCAAGGAAAGAAGAATATGAAATTAAAAAGAAGTTTACAACATGTAACAACTTGCAAGAGCGATGCCCAGAAAAAAAAGAATGGAAATGCTCTTGTACATAATTTTGTAGCTCTTAGCGCCTGCGCCACGTTGGCAATGATTTTGGCAGTTGGAACGAAGGTGGCGGAGTTTGGTCCACGGAGCCAGGTATATGCAGCTTCGGACAAAGAGAACAGATCCGCGGATGCCTGGACTGACCTTGGAAGTGTAGAGTATGATCTGCCTACCGGAATTGCCGGTATGGTAACCAGTGTTGCAGATACTCCTTCAGCAGGAACATCTGTAACAAGAATTGGAACTTCATGCGAGAGAGTCATGGTAGGCCAGCGCGTGAAGCAGATAAAAGGAAACGTGGATGAGCTGAATGTAGGGGACTCTATGGCTGATACAGTTGCGAGCCTTGATGCAGCTGCAGTATCCATGTCTGCAAATCCGAAGATCATGTCGGACGCAGATTATGATAACCTGCTTCATATAGTAGAGGCAGAGGCGGGTACAGAGGACATTAAAGGTCGTGTACTAATCGCAAATGTAATTATGAACCGCCTTTCCCATGAGGAATTTCCAGATACCATTACAGGTGTTATTCTGGATCAGAGAAATGGAATTCCTCAGTTTTCACCTGTTTACGATGGTAAGTTTTATGAAGTAACGGTAACAGATGAGACCAGGGAAGCTGTGAAACAGGCATTAGAGGGAACTGACTATTCAGAAGGAGCTCTGTTCTTTGTTCAGCGTTCTGCTGCGGACAAAAAGAACGTGTCCTGGTTTGATAAGGATTTAAAAAAATTATTTAAATATGGTGTTCACGAGTTTTACACCTACCCGGATGAAGCTAAGTCACAGAACACTGAGAATGAAACCTCAGAAGATGACACAAATGTTGTTCAGATGGTGAAAAAATAATATTTTAATAACAGTAACATTCTGTAATAAAGAGATATAAGCCGCCAGGAAATTACAATTCCAGGTGGCTTTTTCAAATTGGGTGTTGATTTAGCACGGTGAAGTATGTATAATACCTGTAAAGTTAAAATATGATAACAAAGAGAGGATGACTGTCGGAAGGTTACAGATTCCGGAATGTGTACCTCATAACAATAAGCGAAAGGCAGGAATAACAAATGCAGGTAATGTACCAGAGCACCAGAGGAAAAGGAGAACCGGTAACCGCTTCCAAGGCTATTTTAAAGGGACTTTCTGAAGATGGAGGACTGTTTGTACCAACACAGATTCCGGCACTTGATGTTTCTATGGATGAACTTTCCAGAATGACTTATCAGGAAACTGCTTATCAGGTAATGAGCCGCCTTCTTACTGACTTTACAGAAGAAGAGCTGCGCACTTGTATCAACCGAGCATATGACAAGAAGTTTGACACAGATGTGATCGCACCTCTTAAGGAAGCTGACGGGGCATATTATCTGGAACTTTTCCATGGTCCTACAATTGCATTTAAAGACATGGCACTTTCCATTTTGCCATATCTTATGACGACTGCAGCAAGAAAGAATAATGTAAAAAATGAAATCGTTATCCTGACTGCGACCTCCGGAGATACTGGAAAAGCAGCACTTGCAGGTTTTGCCGATGTTCCGGGAACCAGGATTATTGTATTCTATCCGAAACATGGCGTAAGCCCGATCCAGGAGAAGCAGATGGTAACCCAGAAAGGTGCCAATACTTACGTTGTGGGTATCACAGGTAATTTTGACGATGCCCAGACAGCTGTAAAGAAAATGTTCAATGATAAAGAACTGGCAGCAGAGCTTTCCCAGGCTGGATTCCAATTCTCTTCTGCAAACTCCATTAACATTGGACGTCTTGTTCCCCAGATCGTTTATTATGTATATGCATATGCTGCGCTGGTGCGCCAGAACAAGATCGAAGCCGGACAGGAGATCAATATAGTAGTTCCTACAGGAAATTTTGGAAACATTCTGGCAGCATTTTATGCAAAACAGATGGGACTTCCGGTGAACAAGCTGATTTGTGCTTCTAATGAGAACAAGGTTCTGTTTGATTTCTTCTCCACAGGTACATACAATAGAAAGAGAGACTTTATCCTTACCAGTTCTCCATCTATGGATATTTTGATTTCCAGCAATCTGGAGCGCCTGATCTATCGCATTACAGGCGGAAATCCTGAGGAGTGTGCAAAACTTATGGAAAATCTTTCCAAGGGTGGTGAATACACTATTACACCTGAGATGAAAGCCCAGCTGAAGGATTTCTATGGAAACTACTGCTCTGAAGAAGAGACGAAGGAAGCTATTCGCGAAGTATATAAGACAAGTGATTATGTGATTGATACACATACTGCAGTTGCTGCTGGCGTATACAAAAAATATGTGAAAGATACCGGAGATAAGATTCCGGCAGTTATTGCTTCTACAGCAAGTCCATACAAGTTTACCAGAAGTGTTATGGATGCAATCTCCGAGGGACATGAGAATCTGGATGATTTCGGGCTTGCAGACGCACTTGAGAAGCTTTCCGGGGTGGCAGTTCCGAAGGCAGTCAACGATATCCGTACTGCACCAGTACTTCATGACCGGGTAGTTGATGCAGAAGATATGCCTGCAACTGTGAAAGAGATTCTAAAAATCAGTTAAAAATCAGTAAAAAGAATTTGTGCATTTTCTGTTGAAAAACAGTATATACTAGAGTATAATTATTTTTAGAAAAATGAATCCTGGGATGTGCGAGGCCCCTTTTATTTTTGAACCTACATTGACATCAAGGGAATCCAATATCGCAGTGCGGATGTCAGACCTCTCGTTGTGGTAGGCAGAAGTCCTGTTGAGGATACCCACCTAGCGGTTAGCTAGGCGTCAAAAGAAAGGGAACGGCATTCTGGGATTTTTTAGAACAGGGAGGCAGGTAATATGGGTGTTACAGCAAAGAAATTTGGAAACTTAACCTCTGGGGAAGAGATTACTTTATACCATCTGGAGAATAAATCCGGTGCATATGCAGAAGTGATGGATTACGGTGCCATTCTTGTGAAGCTTTGCGTTCCGGACAAAGATGGGGAGCTTACAGATGTAGTGCTTGGTTATGACGATGTTCAGCAGTACGAAGTAAATGGCTGCTTCTTTGGTGCGATCATAGGAAGAAGCGGAAACCGTATCGCAGGTGCCAGATTTTCCCTTTATGGACAGGAATACCAGCTTGACAAGAATGAGAATGACAATAATCTTCACAGCGGCCCCAATGGCTTCGAGAAGAAGATTTGGACTGTTAAGAATACAGATTCTGACAAAAATGCCATTACTTTTTCCAGAATCAGCCCGGATGGCGAGAATGGATTCCCGGGAGAATTCCAGGTGTCTGTTACATATGAATTTACAGAGGACAATACCCTGCAGATTTACTATAGCGGAATCAGTGACAAGGCGACACTGGCAAATATGACCAACCATTCCTACTTCAACCTTACAGGGGAGGGAAGCGGCAAGGTTCTTGATACATATCTTACGATCCATGCCAGAGATTATAATCCGGTGGATGAGTTCTCTATTCCTACAGGCGAATATGCAGCAGTAGAGGGTACTCCTATGGATTTTAATAAGGCGAAAAAGATTGGCCAGGAAATCGAGGCAGACTTCCAGCAGCTGAAGTACACTGGCGGATATGACCACAATTATGTGACTGACAATTACGCGAAAGGCAGTCGGAGAACGGTTGCAGTTGCTTACAATGAGACCTCTGGTATTACGATGGATGTGATTTCGGATTGTCCATGTGTGCAGTTCTATGCCGGTAATTTTATTATTGATGAGAAGGGTAAGAATGGACATGTTTACAACAAGCGTGAAGGCTTCTGCCTTGAGACACAGGTTGAACCAAATGCAGTAAATGTGGAAGCATTCCATTCACCAGTACTTGAAGCTGGTGAGAAGTATCAGTCTTTTACCGCATATAAATTTGACGTAAGAAAATAATTACAATACAGATATTTTTGTCTGGTTTTCTTCATATACTTTTGTATGAAGAAGACCAGATTTTTTTATGGATTGAATTATTTCCTGATTGTACTGCTGGGCTGGCTGCTTTTGTTTGGAAAAGCCGCAGAAATGAACAAGAGGAGTGAAGAAAGTGCCAAAAGGGAGCAGAAAGAAAAGAAAAAGGAAACTGACGAAAACAAGGTGCAACAACGAGAGCCTTCCATTCGCGTTCTGCTCACAGACTCGTCCTGGCAATCCTGTTATCACCAGTCAGTAACCATAGAACAAAAAGGAAAAGAACATACCTACACCCCGGATTCACAGGAGCTCCAGAATGATAGTCTGCTTCTGGACGGGGGAACTGATGGCATTGCGATTCCCTCTATTGAAAGAGCTCAGAATCCTCCTGTTTATTATGGAACTCTGGAAATTAAAAAGACAGCGCAGGGGCTGCTGATTATTAATGAATTGTCCCTGGAAGCTTATCTGGAAGCTGTAGTCCCAAGTGAAATGCCTGCATCCTATGAAGAACAGGCATTGATGGCCCAGGCAGTATGTGCCAGAACCTATGCAGTTTGCCAGATACAGGAAAACAGTCTGGAAAAATATGGGGCGGATGTAGATGACAGCGTGAATTATCAGGTTTACAACAATTTTGGGGCAGATAAAAGAACAAATAAAGCAGTACAGGATACAAAAGGTCAGATCCTATGCCAGAATGGAGAACCGATCACGGCTTATTATTTTTCTACATCAGCAGGCAGGACAAGCACAGATGAGATATGGGGAGCAGACAGGTCAGCAGCTTATCTGAAAAGTGTAGAATGTGATTTTGACCAGAATATGCCATGGAGCAGCTGGAGCGTGGAAATTCCCTGGGAAACTTTAGAGAAACGATCGGGAAATCTGGAAGGCAGCGGGGAATTTATAGGGCTTCAGGTTATTAAAAAGAATATCAGTGGTGCAGTTACGGGAATGGAGATTGTGACGGAAAATAAAAGTATACAGCTGGAAGGCGAATATGAAATACGGCAATTTCTTTCCCCGGCAGGGTGTTTGATTACAGAAAAAGATGGAAGTATTGTGAACGGCAGTAATCTTCTGCCAAGCGCCTATTTTGAACTGAACGTGAAATCCGGTAAGGCAGTACAGATTCAGGGGAAAGGGTATGGACACGGTGTGGGAATGAGCCAGAACGGGGCAAATGAAATGGCCAGGGAAGGCTATGGCTGGCAGGAAATCCTAAATTATTTTTTTAAGGATATTACGTTGGAAGTGGTGGGGAATAACCTGTCAAAGCGGGAAACATGACATTTTGCAAGGTATTTTTGTGAACAAAGTTCACAGAAAACCCGAGAATTAAGTTTGCGCAGCAAACGCTGCTGTTTGTGCTTGTCACAGGAAGGTTCGTCTTTTTGTGCATCGCGAAGCGTTTACTGATTATGGAGTGAACAGTAATTGTTGCTGTGAACGGAAAGAACAGTAACACCAGGAAAAAGTAGACAGAAAGCATGTTTCGTGATATGATACAAAAAATGATTACGAAAATGTAACAGGAGCAATCATATGGATAAGAAGAAAGAAAAACAGAGCGTTCTCCAGCTTCTGTTCGGTTTTATGGACAGGGCAAATGGAGACCATGTGGGAGCTTATGCGGCACAGGCAGCATATTTCCTGATTATGTCTTTTATTCCGTTTATTCTGTTTCTCACGACTATAATTCGATATACACCTTTAACATACAATATGGTCAGCGAAACCATCCGGGCATTTGTGCCCCACAATATACAGAATTTTGTGCTTACCATTGTATCAGAAGTATATGGCAGAAGCACGGCGGTAGTTCCGATTTCTGCTATCATGGCATTGTGGTCTGCAGGAAAAGCCATGCAATCCCTTACGAACGGACTGAATAGCATTTATCACGTCCATGAGACCCGTAACTGGCTGATTACCAGAATGTATGCAGTTGTTTATACATTTCTGTTCAGCATTGCAATTATTGCAAGTCTTCTGCTTCTGGTTCTTGGAAATCAGATTCAGATTATGGCAGGAAAGTACGTTCCATTCCTTGGGAGAATTATCGGAAAGATCATTGGAGCCAGGACGGCGCTTGTATTTGCCGGACTGTTTCTGATCTTTCTGATTTTGTATAAAATGCTTCCAAACCGTAAAGCTACTTTTAAAAGTCAGGTGCCGGGAGCTCTTCTGATTGCAGCAGGGTGGTCCTTGTTTTCCTATTTCTTTTCTATTTATTTTGACATGTTTCCAGGCTTCAGCAATATGTATGGAAGCCTGACTGCGTTGATCATGGTGATGCTGTGGCTGTATATCTGTATGAATCTGCTGCTGTATGGAGCAGAGATCAACGCTTATTTTGAAAAACAGTTCAGAATGGCCCAGGCATCCATGAGGGAAATGCTCAGCCGCGAGCGCGATGAGGCGGAAAAAGAGCTTAATAAAGAGAAGAAAAAATATCTGGAAAAAGAGAATGAGAGAAAGAAAAAGATTGAGATGAAAGCTTCAGCTGAGAAAAAGAAGGAAGAGCAACAGACAAATTAACCTCTTGACAGATTCACTCTGATGTGGCATAGTTATAAAAGAGAAAAAGCCAGGAAGGTGTTTTTAGGAAATTATTTTCTTTCAGAGAGAGGAAGCCACCGGCTGTAAGCTTCCTTAAGTTCAGATAGTTTCTGAGTTTCGCACCGGAGCCGCGTTTCTGAAATTTCCAGTAGGAAGCGACGTGAAGCTGCGCGTTAAGCGGCGGGAGAGCCTGTATATACAGGAATCAGGGTGGTACCGCGGAATATGCTTCGTCCCTTTTGTTGGGGACGGAGCTTTTTTATTTTCACGAGCAAGAGTCAAAGTCCACGCTTGGGTGAGAACTTGGTGACTGCCGCGAAAATGTAGGAAATACGCAAAGCGGGTTTTTCGCATTGTAAAGTCCTTGGAGCGCGAGCGCTGAACAATCCGCTTTACGAAAGAAAAAATCTGCTATGTAGATATTTTCTTACCTTCCTTCCCCCCCCTCATCTGGCAGATTATAAAAATAAAGGAGAAATGAACCATGGATATGAAAGAAAGACTTCAGGAACTGGCTGAGAACGCCAGAGTACGGATTGAAGAATCCGAAGGCCTGGATAAATTAAATGATGTGCGTGTGGCATATCTTGGAAAAAAAGGAGAGCTTACCGCAATCTTAAAAGGAATGAAAGACGTTTCCCCGGAGGAGAGACCGAAGGTTGGCCAGCTTGTAAACGAGACCAGAGCTAAGATCGAAGGTCTTCTTGAAGAGTCCAGACAGAAACTGGAAGAAGCAGTCAGAGAAGAGAAGATGAAAGCAGAAGTAATCGATGTTACCCTACCTGCAAAGAAATCCAGAATCGGTCATCGTCATCCCAACAGCATTGCGTTGGAAGAGGTTGAGCGCATTTTTATTGGAATGGGCTATGAAGTTGTAGAAGGTCCGGAAGTTGAATATGCAGATTACAACTTTACCAAGCTGAATATTCCGGAGAATCATCCGGCAAGAGACGAGCAGGATACTTTCTTTATCAATGATTCCATACTTCTTCGTTCCCAGACATCTCCGGTTCAGGCACGTGCCATGGAAAAAGGAAAGCTGCCGATCCGTATGATCGCACCTGGAAGAGTATTCCGTTCGGATGAAGTAGATGCAACTCATTCTCCATCCTTCCATCAGATTGAGGGCCTTGTAATAGATAAAAATATTACGTTCGCAGACCTGAAAGGAACTCTTGAAGTATTTGCGAAAGAGCTTTTCGGACCAGAAACCAAAACAAAATTCAGACCACATCACTTCCCGTTTACAGAGCCAAGTGCAGAGGTTGATGTTTCCTGCTTCAAATGCGGCGGAAAAGGCTGCCGTTTCTGTAAAGGATCCGGCTGGATTGAAATCCTTGGCTGTGGAACAGTTCATCCCAATGTACTTCGCATGTGTGGAATTGATCCGGAGGAGTACACTGGTTTTGCATTCGGCGTAGGTCTTGAGCGTATTGCGCTTCTGAAATATGAGATTGATGATATGCGTCTGCTTTATGAGAACGACATCCGTTTCCTGAAGCAGTTCTGATTTCTGGGCATCGCGAAGCGTGTAACTGTGAAAGTACTGAGCAGTTACCTTTCATAATATAAATATTAGAGTGAGAAGAGGATTAAATAAATGAATACTTCATTATCTTGGATGAAAATGTATGTGCCGGATCTTGACGTAACCGCACAGGAATATACAGATGCAATGACATTGTCAGGTACAAAGGTAGAAGGCTTCACCAGGCTTGATGCTGACCTTGAAAAGATTGTAATCGGACAGATTGAGAAAATTGAGAAACATCCGGATGCAGATAAGCTGATCATCTGCCAGGTGAATATCGGATCTGAGGTGATCCAGATCGTTACGGGTGCTCCAAACGTAAAAGAGGGAGACAAGGTTCCGGTTGTTCTTGACGGAGGTCGTGTAGCAGGAGGACATGATGGAAAAATGACTCCTGGCGGAATCAGGATCAAAGCCGGAAAACTTCGCGGAGTACCGTCCAACGGCATGATGTGCTCCATCGAAGAGCTGGGAAGCAACCGGGATATGTATCCGGAAGCCCCAGAATATGGAATTTATATATTCCCGGAAAACGCAGTTGTAGGTGAAAGCGCTATTAAGGCTCTTGGACTTGATGACGTTGTATTTGAATATGAGATCACATCCAACCGTGTTGACTGTTACGGTGTTCTTGGAATTGCAAGAGAAGCAGCAGCTACTTTTGGTAAGAAATTTTACCCTCCGGAAGTTAAAGAGACAGGAAATGATGAAAAAGCTTCTGATTACGTAAAGGTAACTGTAGAGAAACCGGAGCTTTGCCCACGTTATTGTGCAAGAGTTGTAAAAAATGTTAAGATCGGACCATCTCCGAAATGGATGCAGCGCTGCCTGGCTTCCAATGGAATCCGCCCGATCAACAATCTGGTAGATATCACCAACTATGTAATGGAAGAGTTTGGACAGCCAATGCATGCTTACGATCTCGATACGATTGCAAACCATGAAATTGTTGTACGCTGTGCGGGTAAAGATGAGAAATTTGTCACACTGGATGGTCAGGAACGTATTATGGACGAGAACGTCCTGATGATCTGCGATGGTGAGAAACCAGTTGGAATCGCAGGTATTATGGGCGGCGAGAACTCCATGATCACAGATGACGTACACACAGTTCTGTTTGAGGCAGCCTGCTTTGATGGAACAAACATCAGACTTTCTTCCAAGAGAATCGGACTTCGTACAGATGCTTCCGGCAAGTTTGAGAAAGGTCTTGATCCGAATAATGCAAAGGCTGCAATCGACAGAGCCTGCCAGCTGATGGAAGAGCTTGGTGCCGGTGAGGTTGTTGGCGGTATGGTTGATATCTGCAATAAGGTCAGCAAGCCATCCCGTGTAAAATTTGAGCCAGACCGTATCAACGGTCTTCTTGGAACAAATCTTTCCAAAGAAGAGATGCTTGGCTATCTTGCAAAGATCGAACTCACCTATGATGAGGAGACAAATGAAATCGTAGCACCGACTTTCCGCCAGGATATCCACTGCATGGCAGATGTTGCAGAAGAAATTGCACGTTTCTACGGATATGACAAGATTCCTACAACTTTGCCATCCGGTGAGGCTACTACAGGAAAAATGCCATTCAAGCTTCGCATTGAAAATATCGCAAGAGATATTGCAGAGTACTGCGGATTCTCAGAAGGTATGACTTACTCATTTGAGAGCCCGAAGGTATTTGACAAACTGAGAATTCCAGAAGATAATGTACTTCGTCAGGTGATCACCATCAGCAATCCTCTTGGTGAGGACTACAGCATTATGCGTACCAGTACACTGAATGGAATGCTTTCTTCTCTGGCAACTAACTATAACAGAAGAAACAAAGACGTTCGTCTTTATGAGCTTGGAAATGTATATCTTCCGAAGGCACTTCCACTTACCGAGCTTCCAGATGAAAGAACCATGTTTACACTTGGAATGTACGGAACCGGTGATTTCTTTGACATGAAGGGCGTTTGTGAGGAGTTCTTCGAAAAAATCGGTATGAAGAAGAAAATGGAGTATGATCCGGCAAGCGGAAAACCATTTCTTCATCCTGGAAGACAGGCCGATATGGTATACGAGGGAACCGTTGTAGGTTACCTTGGAGAGGTTCATCCGCTGGTTGCAGATAATTATGGAATTGGGGAGCGCGCATATATCGCAATGATCGATATCAAGAGCGTTCTTGAATTTGCAAATTTTGACCGCAAGTTTACCGGAATTGCAAAATATCCGGCAGTAACCCGTGACATCAGTATGCTGGTTCCGAAACAGGTGCTTGCAGGTCAGATCGAGGACATTCTTGCTCAGAGAGGCGGAAAGATCCTGGAGAGCTATCAGCTGTTTGATATCTACGAAGGAAGCCAGATCAAGGGTGGTTACAAGTCTATGGCTTATGCGCTTGTATTCCGTGATCACGATAAGACCCTGGAAGAAAGCGAGATTTCTGCGGCAATGAAGAAAATTTTAAATGGTCTGGAAGGCCTTGGAATCGAGTTGAGAAGCTGATGCTTTTATATATTGTAAGACACGGTCTGACGCCTTGGAACCACCTTCATAAGGCTCAGGGTTCAGCAGACATTCCTCTTGCTCAGGAGGGAATTGATCTTGCCAGAAGAACAGGCGAGGCTCTGATGGATGTAAAGTTTGATATCTGTTTTACAAGTCCTCTTACCCGTGCGAGACAGACTGCCCGGTTAGTTCTGGGGGGCCGTGATATTCCTGTGATACCGGATAAAAGGATTCAGGAAATTAATTTCGGGGTTCTGGAAGGGCACATTATGAGAACTGGAAATACTATGGAGTCCAACTGCGAAGAATTTGATCTGTTTTTTAAGGATCCTCTGAAATTTCCGCGTCCGGAAAACGGAGAGAATATTCAGGATATCCTGGATCGTACCAGAGAATTCTGGCTTGAAAAAACCTCGGATCCGTCTCTGGCAGACAAAACGATTTTGGTGTCTTCCCATGGATGTGCAGTGCGGGCTCTTCTCCAGAACCTGTACAAGGATCCTGAACATTTCTGGCATGGATGTGTGCCGCCTAACTGCAGCATTAACCTGGTAGAAGTGAAGGATGGTAAGGCCAGATTCCTGGAGGAAGATAAGGTTTACGCCTGAAAATATGAAATATGATATAATACCCCTGGCTGTATGAAAAAGGTGTGAAACGATTACTGTGAAGGTCGTGAGCAGTAACAGGTAACATTTTTCATTAGGCAAGGGGTATGTTTTTTCTTGTTATTATTAGAAAATTGTGATATTATGATAAAAAATGTACCATTATTAATGGAAAATTCACAAAATACACCAATTTATTACGATGGAAGCCTTGGGCGTGCAGATTGCGGGAATGATTTTTCAAACAGCTCTGCAGATGCTATAAGCGCAGAGTAGTTGGCATTCATATATGGTGATGACGTCGGCAGACGGCATATCTATTTTGTGAAAATACAAATGGGGAGGCAGACAATGAAGAAAAAAATCACACATTCTGTATTGTTTGTTGCGGTTCTTGCAGGAACCACTGCTTTGACTTTATTTGCCGGCAGGGGGAACTTATCATCTACGCTCTACAATTTCGTATTTCTGGCGGTGATCGCAGTCCTGTATCTGATCGCAATGTTTGGTGGAATGTTCCGTATGAATAATCTGAGTACGGCATTTCACAGAGCAGTAGAGGAGCTGAACGGTATGTTCAAGACTCCAGGGAAGACAGATCCCAGGAATCTTACATATTTAGGCGAGCTCTTCGATGATAAATATCTGGATCAGAAGATGGACAGCTTTACAGACAGCATTAACAATAGTAAAGAAGGTCTTGGGGATATTGAGGAATTCATTAATGAAGATGAGCTGGATATCCATGTTCATAAGAAGCTTCTGGAAATGGTTCCGGATATCTTTACCAGTCTTGGTATTTTAGGTACTTTCCTTGGTCTTGTCTGGGGTCTTCGGGATTTTCAGCCTACTGATTACAGTGCCATGACTTCTTCTGTAGAAGCGCTGGTGGAAGGTATTAAAGTAGCATTCCTTACCTCTATTTATGGTATCTCTTTTTCCATTATTTATACCTTTGGGATGAAGGGAGAGTATTCATCCATGACAGAGGAACTTCAGGGATTCCTTGAAAAGTTTCATTCTTATGTAATGCCTACAGCGGAGAATGAGTCCAGAAATCTGCTGCTTGCAAGCCAGAAGCTGCAGACAAGCGCCATGAAACAGATGGCAGAGCAGTTTTCCGTTCAGATGGCAGACAGCTTTGAGAAGGTTATCACACCTACCTTCCAGAAGATGAATGATTCTCTGGATATGCTGGTTTCTTCTGTAACCAGATGTCAGGAGGATGCTATTCGTGAAATATCGGACGAATTTTTAAAACAGATGAACAATTCTTTCCATATGCAGTTCCGTGATTTCAACGTGGCACTGGATCAGCTGAAAAAGGCACAGAAAGAGAATACAGCTTATACTTCTGCCATGTACCAGACTATGAGCCAGAAGCTTTCTGAGACCTATGACAAGCAGGACAAAGCCATTACAGATATGGTAAGGGAGATGGGAGGTATGCAGACCCGCTACATGTCTACTGCCAATCGTATCCTTTCTGAGAATCAGGAGATCCAGAAGATGCAGCAGCAGGATTATCA
Source organism: Blautia faecis (assembly GCF_027662325.1). Classification (NCBI taxonomy): domain Bacteria; kingdom Bacillati; phylum Bacillota; class Clostridia; order Lachnospirales; family Lachnospiraceae; genus Blautia; species Blautia faecis. The sequence continues at coordinate 42,889 of NZ_JAQDKY010000005.1, forward strand.
GCATATTGTGGATTATCTGAAGGATGCCGAGAAATCTGCAGCTAAGTTCTGGGTTGCCTGCAACCAGGCAATGCAGAAATATGTTGAAACAGCAGCTTCTTCTATTGAGAGAGTAGGGGCTACAGGTCAGGCAAGTGCAGATCTGATTCAGGCAAACAGCAAGATGGCAGAGCAGTTTACGGCCCAGATGGAGGATTTTGCCCAGTATCAGAGACTTTCCTATAAAACAATGGAACAGGTCCGCAAGCTCCTCAGTGAGGTGACTGCAGCGAATACCAGAGATGTATCTCTGATCGCAAGCGGAAGAAATGATTCTGTAGAGAAGCTGGGCAATCTGATTGCTCAGCAGAATGAGGGACAGCAGGCTCTTCTCGAGGAAATCAACAAGAACATGAAAGAGCTTTCCAAGGCGGCACAGAAAGGAAAATTTGGCTTATTCAGATAAGAGGAGATAGACATGCGCAAAAAAAGAAAATCAGGGGATGGAGGCTTTAATGTATGGCGCTCTTATTCCGATGTTATGGCCGGCGTTCTGCTTCTTTTCATACTGATCATGTCATTGACGCTTTTCCAGGCTCAGAAGAGCTACGACGAGAGTATTCAGGAGAGAGATGAGAAACTGGCTCTGCAGGCAGAGTATACGGCTGATCTTCTTGCCAAGCAGAATACCATTGAAGAACAGGAAGGAACTATTAAGACCAAAGATGAGAAGCTGACTGCACTGGCACAGACTCTGGCAGAGCAGGAAGCCAAGTTAAAAGAGCAGCAGGCTCTTCTGAATCAGCAGCAGACGGATCTGGATGAGAAGACCACGCAGCTTAGTGAGCAGCAGACAAAGATCGATAATATTATTGGTGTCAAGGCTGAAGTTGTGGAAGCACTTCAAAAAGAATTCCAGAAAAATAATATCAATGTAAATCTGGATTCCCAGACTGGTGCATTGACACTGGATGCCAGTGTATTGTTTGATGTTGATGAGTCGGAGCTTACAGATGCTGGTAAGGAAGCACTCCGAAACGTACTTCCGATTTACTGTAAGGTGTTGATGGAGGATACTTATAAGAATTATCTTGCTGAGATCATTATTGACGGTTATACAGATACAGATGGTGATTATGCGTATAACCTGGAGCTTTCCCAGCAGCGTTCACTTGCAGTGGCGCAGTATCTTCTTGACATTCAGGGGGAGTTTCTGACTGAGGACCAGAGCCTGAATCTGCAGGATTACCTGACTGTAAACGGACATTCCATGGCGAATCCGATTCTGGATGCAGATGGAAATGTAGATAAAGAGGCTTCCCGTCGTGTTGAGGTCAAATTCAGACTGAAGGATGACGAGATGATCGAAGAACTGAGTAAGATCATGGCGGGAAGTGAAGAGAGTGCAGCAGATACTGCCACAGAGGCAGGCGCAGATGCAGCAGCTAATTAGTTACATATAATTTTCAAAAGCAAAAGAGTATTTCAAATTCTTAGATCAGAGAAAATGAAATACTCTTTTTGTGTTTACATTTGAAACTCTTTTAGCTGTTTGCGTGGGAAAAAAACAGCTGAAAAAATATGAACAGTTACTATGAATTGCAGGAGGTAGAGTCTTCTATAGAAAATTAGTTGCAATTTATCTGTTTCAAGTATAAAATGAGAAACAGAGTGAGTTTATATCATGTTTTACAAAAGAAAAAGTACTGCTGTAGCATTCGCAGCAGCCACAGATAAAAGGAGAGAGTGAAATGTCAACAAAAATCGGACGTAATGATCCATGCTGGTGCGGCAGTGGAAAGAAATATAAAAAATGCCATGAGGCTTTTGATGCGAAAGTAGAAATCCTGCGTCAGAAAGGATATCCGGTTCTGGATCATAAACTGATCAAGACTCCAGAGCAGATTGAGAAGATTAAAGAGAGCTGTCGAATCAATGTTGCAGTACTTGATTATGTGGCAGAGCATATTAAAGCTGGTGTATCAACAGAAGAAATCAATCATTGGGTACATGAGGAAACTGTGCGTCATGGAGGAATCCCGGCACCGTTGAATTATGAAGGGTTTCCAAAAAGCGTGTGTACTTCTGTGAATGAGGTGGTATGCCATGGAATTCCATCTGAGGATGAGATCCTGAAGGACGGTGATATAGTAAATGTAGACGTTTCTACAATTTACAATGGCTATTTTTCTGACTCATCCCGTATGTTCTGTATTGGAAATGTAAGTCCTGAGAAAGAAAAACTGGTCCGCGTAACCAAAGAATGCGTGGAAATCGGTATTTCCAAGGTAAAACCATGGGAACCTATTGGAAATATGGGTCACGCTGTTCATATGCATGCACTTGAAAATGGCTACACAATTGTAAAAGAAATCGGCGGACATGGTGTTGGCCTGGAATTCCATGAGGATCCCTGGGTAAGCTATACTTCCGAAGAGAACAGCGGCGTGATTATGGAGCCGGGAATGATGTTTACCATTGAGCCTATGGTAAATATGGGAAGCGATGAAGTATATACAGATGAGGAAGATGACTGGACAGTACGCACTGAGGATGGTATGCCTTCTGCCCAGTGGGAAGTAACCGTGCTGGTAACAGAGGATGGCTGCGAGGTTATCTGTTGGTAATTGTTAAAAAGGTTGTCTTTGAAAAATTCTTTTTCGACTTGTTTTATGCACTTTTTTATAAAAATAATGGTTGCAAACAGAAAATAATTATAGTATAATCACTTATGTTGTGAAAAAAGATGGTCCGCTGTTACCGTGATGGGTATTAAGAACATCCAGAGAATAAGGAGAGAATAAAATGAACGAAATTATTAAAAACATCGAAGCAGAACAGCTGAAAAAAGACGTACCGCAGTTTAACGTAGGTGATACCGTAAGAGTACACGCACTGATTAAAGAGGGTAACCGTGAGCGTATCCAGATCTTTGAGGGAACTGTATTAAAGAAACAGGGCGGAAGCACCAGAGCTACTTTCACAGTAAGAAAAGCTTCCAACGGCGTTGGCGTTGAGAAAACATGGCCGCTTCATTCCCCACACGTAAAAGAAGTAGAAGTTATCCGTCGTGGTAAAGTTCGCCGTGCGAAACTGAACTACTTAAGAGACCGTGTAGGTAAAGCTGCTAAGGTTAAAGAGCTTGTTAAATAATTTCAATCGAAAATTGCTGGTTGCTGTTCACTGGTGATGTTCCGCGAAGTGCTTTCGTGAACGAAGTGAATACGAACAGTGACTTTTGCTGCGCAGATGGCCGTGATGACTGTCTGGGCAGCATTTTTTTGATTATTTTTTCTTTTTCTTTTTCGGGATATGTGATAAGATAATAAAGTATCTGGCCTGAGATGAAAAAAAGTGTTTTGGAACCAGACGCAGGACATGCAATTATGACACGAATGGAGTAGATATGAGCGACAGAAGAAATAAAAGAGAAAAAGAGCAGTTGTTCAACATGCCGGAAATTGCAAAACTGGAGAAAAAATCTTTTTCTGGTGCCATAGAGAAATTAGAAGACAGTAAACTGAAAAAAGTTTTGATCTGGGTATTCGAGATCACAGTTACACTAATCTTTGCAGTGCTGACCTCCATGATGCTATTTCAGTCTGTGACGATGCAGGAGAGCTCCATGGAGCCTACTCTGGCAGTTGGAAGCCGGTATTTTGTAAACAAGCTTGCTTATAAAGCATCCTCGCCGAAACGTGGCGATATTATTGTATTCCGCACAAATGCAAGTGATGATGCGGCTCTTCATATCCGCCGTGTGGTCGGACTTCCAGGTGAGACCATTCAGATCGTGAATGGAAGAATTCTGATCAATGGAGAGACATATAAAGAAGGCAAAGATTTCCCTACGATCAACAATCCGGGAATGGCAGCCAATGCCATTACACTGGAAGCGGGAGAGTACTTTGTCCTGGGCGATAACCGTAATAACAGCGAAGACAGCCGTTATGGCGATATCGGACGAGTGAATAAGAAATATATAACTGGTAAGCTCTGGTTCCAGATATCCCCGAAGAAAGACATAGGGCCGTTGAATAATTAAACTGTAAGACTTTTATAAAAAATAAGTGATTGTTCAGCACGTTCGCGGTTATACGCTTTGTGGAACGGTATCTGCTGAACAGCTGTAAGAATGAGGTAAATATGAACGTACAATGGTATCCTGGTCATATGACCAAAGCGAAAAGACAGATGCAGGAGGACATTAAGCTGATCGACCTGATCATTGAGCTTGTGGACTCCAGAGTTCCCCTTGCAAGCCGGAATCCGGATATTGACGAGCTTGGGAAAAATAAAGCAAGGCTGATTCTTTTGAATAAATCAGACCTTGGAGATGAACGCCAGAATGAAGCATGGAAAGCTTATTTTCAGGGGAAGGGGTTCTATGTGGTAAAAGTAGATTCCCGTAGCGGCTCTGGTATGAAAGCAATTCAGGCGGCTATTCAGGAAGCCTGCAAGGAGAAAACGGAGAGGGACAGAAGAAGAGGAATCAAAAACCGCCCGATCCGTGCTATGGTAGTAGGAATTCCTAATGTTGGTAAGTCTACTTTTATCAATACTTTTGCTGGAAGAGCATGCGCCAAGACGGGAAACAAGCCAGGTGTAACCAAGGGCAAACAGTGGATCCGCCTGAATAAGAATGTGGAGCTTCTGGATACTCCTGGGATTCTCTGGCCCAAGTTTGAAGATGAGGCAGTGGGAATGCGCCTTGCCTATATTGGTTCTATCAAGGACGATATACTGAATATGGAGGAGCTTTCCCTTACGCTTATTGATTTCCTTCGGGAAAAATATTCTGGTGCATTGGAGAAACGCTATCAGATCCAGGAGGAAGGTACAGCTGTGCAGATATTAGAAGCAATCGCGCGTTCCAGAGGATGTCTGAAGAAGGGGGAGGAGCTGGACTATGCCAAGGCCTCTCTGATTCTGTTCGATGACTTCCGCTCTGGAAAGATTGGAAAAATTACTTTGGAGTGGGTGCCGGAAGAAGGTAAATAATATGCAGAAAATCGGAGAAATAAAGTGTGAAATCCAGGCTGCTGAACCGGGAGAATATGCCACTCTTTTTGAAAAATACAAAGAGGATACAAGAAGTGGAGTCAGGAAGCTTCTGGAGCAGCTTCATAAGAAAGAAGAGGCTTACCAGAAGGAACTTCTGCGCACAGAAAAGATGAAGGAATTTGAGCGCAAATACGAAGATTTGGGCTATGTGTGCGGAATTGATGAAGTTGGAAGAGGCCCGCTGGCAGGTCCTGTTGTAGCGGGGGCTGTTATTTTGCCAAGAGACTGCAAAATCCTGTATCTGAACGATTCCAAACAGTTGAGCGCTAAAAAAAGGGATGAATTGTATGATGTGATCATGGAGAATGCGGTAGCTGTTGGAATCGGAATGGCAAGTCCCCGGAGAATTGATGAGATCAATATTCTTCAGGCTACCTATGAGGCAATGCGTGAGGCTGTCAGTAAGCTGGAGCCGGTGCCGCAGATTCTTCTCAATGACGCAGTAACCATTCCCGACGTGACTATACCTCAGGTGCCGATCATAAAAGGGGATGCCAAGAGTATTTCCATTGCAGCTGCCAGCATTGTAGCTAAGGTCACAAGAGACCGGATGATGGTAGAGTACGATAAAGTGATGCCGGAATATGGCTTTGCCTCAAATAAGGGGTATGGAGCTGCAGCACATATTGAAGCCTTGAAAAAATATGGTCCAAGTCCGATTCACAGGGCAACTTTTATAAAGAATTTTATAGGATAATGTGAAATTTTGAAAAGGCTGATGGTCCGGATATGAATATGTTTTGCGGTTATGAATACAAAAGATACCTACACAGAAGTATATATGGGAGTTTTTATGCAGAAAAACAAGCGAAAAGTAGGTGCTTTTTATGAAGAAATCGCTGCAGATTATCTGGTTTCCCAGGGCGTGATGATTCTGGAGCGAAATTACAGGAACTGGCTGGGGGAAATCGACCTGATCGGAATGACTGCTGATGGATGGTTGATTTTTGTGGAGGTTAAGTACAGAAGTTCGGAACGCTCAGGAAGTCCGCTGGCAGCAGTGAACGGCAGAAAGCAGCTGGTGATTTCCAAGGTGGCAGTGGAATATTTGAAGAATCATTACAGAAGCATGGATGTGAGATGCAGGTTTGATGTGGTGGGAATTAACGGCGATAAGATCTGTTGGATAAAAAATGCCTTTGATTTCTGTCAGTGAGCCAGAGCCTGTTTGAAAAAATATTCCTGCAATCTGTATGCCCCACTTTGCGGTATACTATGCCAGAATTCTGTTGACGTAGCTCGCTGCGGCGCCCTTATCCGGACAAAATCTCCCACAAATTGTGACGCACATCTTGCAGAAAGCCTTTTTCAAACACGCTCTAGAGAATGAATTCTTAACAGGTTCGAGAAGAACTGTGAGATCAGAAGAAGAGGAGAATCAGATGAAGATTAAATGGCATAACGAAAATAAACTTCATATGCAAGTAAAAGAAAATAATGGAGTCACCTATCTTACTTATCCCTCTTTTGAACAGTTCCCGGATATTGTGCATTGTTTCAGTACAAGACTTGGCGGTGTAAGCCAGGGAATTTTTTCATCTATGAATCTTAGCTTTACAAGAGGTGATGAAGAAAACGCGGTAAAAGACAATTATCGCAGACTTAGTGCAGCGGTAGGCTTTTCTTTGGAAGATATTGTCACATCTGATCAGACACACACTACAAACGTGCAGCTGGTGGGGGCAGAAGACAGGGGGAAAGGTGTAACGCGTCCAAGAACATATAAAGATGTGGATGGAATGATCACCAATGTTCCAGGTGTTGTTTTATGCACCTTTTATGCAGATTGTGTGCCGCTGTATTTCGTAGATCCGGTTCACAAAGCCATAGGCTTGTCTCATTCCGGATGGCGTGGGACAGTTGGGAAAATCGGTAAGGTGACTATAGAGAAAATGGCAGAGCAGTTTGGCTCAGATCCGGAGGAGATTTTTACGGCAATTGGTCCCTCCATCTGTCAGGACTGCTATGAAGTAAGCGAAGATGTGATTCTGGAATTTCAGAAAGCTTTTGAAGAGAAATACTGGGAAAAGCTTTTTTATAAAAAGAAGAATGGTAAGTACCAGCTGGATCTTTGGGAAGCAAACCACATTATTTTTCTGAAGGCAGGAATAAAAGAAGAGCATATTTCCATGCCTGGAATTTGCACCTGCTGTAATCCGGAATTCCTCTTTTCCCACAGGGCATCCCATGGAAGGAGAGGAAATCTGGCAGCTTTTCTGGGCATTCGTCGGGAAAAATAATGTTACAGACAAGTGCAGATGCGTTTTACTGCCCATGTAAATAAGTAAATATAAAGAAGCCCTGTACCACAAACGAGATAATGTGGAACAGGGCTTTGTTTGTTTATTGTCTATTACTGATTTACACGCTTCATCAGATCCATGATCTTCTCATTGCTGGAACGAACCTTCTCAACAGAAACATCATGGTTGATGATATCCATAATACTTGCAAGATATTTGCTCATATTTGCTTCCACATAGTAAGGTCTGGTAAGAAGCTCCGGAATACGGTAGTTCAGGTTAGTTGTGATAACCTTGTCAATCCAGCCTTTCTCATAGTAAGCGTCAAATTTATCCATGCCTTCTGTAAACAAACCGTAAGTAGTGCAGATGAATACACGGTTGGCGTGACGCTCTTTGATCTGTTTGGCAACGTCAAGCATACTTTCTCCAGAAGAAATCATGTCGTCGATGATAACAACGTCTTTACCTTCTACAGAGTCGCCAAGGAACTCATGAGCTACGATGGGGTTCTTGCCATTTACCACTGTGGAATAATCACGTCTCTTATAGAACATGCCCATATCAACGCCCAGAATATTGGAAAAATATACGGCTCTGGACATAGCACCCTCATCCGGACTGATGATCATGAGATGATCATTGTCAACCTGGAAATTGTCAACGTTCTTTATCAGAGCTTTCAGGAACTGATAGGTTGGGAAAAAGTTGTCAAAACCATTTAACGGAATGGAGTTCTGCACACGCGGGTCATGAGCATCAAACGTGATGATATTGGATACGCCCATATCACTTAATTCACGAAGTGCCAGTGCGCAGTCAAGAGATTCTCTCTTCTTACGTCTGTGCTGACGGCCTTCATAAAGGAATGGCATGATTACATTGATACGATGTGCCTTACCTGTAGCTGCGGAAATAATTCTCTTCAGATCCTGAAAGTGGTTATCCGGAGACATGTGATTCTCGTGACCGCAGACAGTGTATGTGGAACTGTAGTTGGTAACGTCTACCATAATGTAAAGGTCGGTTCCTCGGACAGATTCCTTAATGATTCCCTTACCTTCACCGGTACCGAAACGCGGACATTCGCACTCCACGATAAAAGAGTCTTCGCTGTATCCCTGTGGAACATTGTCAAGGCCCTTCTTTTCTACAAGTTCCTTACGGAATTTTACCAGGTTTCTGTCTACCTCCTCTGCAAGTTCGCGGCAGCCCTCCAGCGCAGCGATACGAATAGGTGCGACAGGCATAGATTTCTCAAGCAATTCTATGTTCGGCATGATATTCCTCCTAAGTAGTATGCTAATTATCGATTCGATTATCTGCAAAAAAATGGGGACACATGTCCTTTACCTTTGCAGATCTCTTCTTTATATTTATAACATTTGCCCTAAATGTCGTCAAGGAATTTATTGATTTTTACTTGAAAAATTACCCGGACGTGAGCAGGAAATGAAAGTTTTTGTTGTGTTTTTCGGGAAAACTTGTTATATTAAAAATAATGGCTTTATTATGCTGAGCCAGAGATGGACGATCTGTGATGTTGTATTCGGGTCTCTGAATCTAAAAATGTATTTGAAAAATGATTTTTCAAACAGATTCTGGAACAGAGCTGACGCGACAGATCGCATTTGACTTATAATGGAGATAAATGTGAAGAAACAAAATAAACACGTGATTGCAATTGTGCAGGATGGAAGTATCGCACAGGAACTGGAGCTTGTGCCGGGAGATATACTGCTCACTGTAAACGGTCAGCCTGTGGAAGATATATTTGACTACCGATATCTGATGAATGAAGAATTCGTTGTTCTGGAAGTGGAAAAGGCAAACGGAGAGATCTGGGAGCTGGAGGTGGAGAAGGAATATGAAGAAGACCTTGGGATTACCTTTGAGAAGGATCTGATGGATGATTATCGTTCCTGTTCCAATCACTGCATTTTCTGTTTTATTGACCAGATGCCGCCTGGAATGAGAGATACTCTTTATTTTAAAGATGATGATTCCAGATTGTCCTTCATACAGGGAAATTATGTGACCCTGACCAATATGAGTGATCATGATATAGACCGGATCATCCGGTACCATCTGGAGCCCATTAATATTTCCATCCAGACCATGAATCCGGAACTGAGATGTAAAATGCTCCATAACCGCTTCGCCGGGGATGCATTGAAGAAGCTTCAGAAACTGTATGATGCAGGAATCACTATGAATGGGCAGATTGTTTTGTGCAAAGGAGTTAATGACGGTAAGGAACTGGATGACAGTATTCGCAAGATGTCTGCCTACGCACCAGTACTTCAGAGCGTTTCAGTAGTTCCGGTTGGTCTGACTAAGTTTCGTGAGGGGTTGTATCCGATGGAACAGTTTCAGAAGGAAGATGCATTAGAAGTTCTGGAGATTATTCATTCCTGGCAGAAGAAAATGATGGACCAGTATGGCATTCATTTTATCCATGCTTCAGATGAATGGTACATTCTGGCAGGGAAGGATCTGCCCATGGAAGAGTCCTATGATGGCTATCTTCAGCTGGAAAACGGTGTGGGAATGCTTCGGCTCCTTGGCGAAGAAGTGAAAGAAGCTGTTGCAGGCAGGGCAGGAGATGACCGAAGGATAAAGGCTGTCAGTGCTACAGGAGCTTTGGCGGCACCATTTATTAAGAAATATATGGAGATGATCCATGAGAAATTTCCAAATGTAGACGTGGATGTGATCTCCATAAGAAACGAATTTTTCGGAGAAACGATTACGGTGTCTGGTTTGATCACGGGACAGGATCTGATCAGACAATTAAGCGGCAGAGATCTTGGAGAGAAGCTTTTGCTTCCCTGCAACATGCTGAAAAATGAAGAAGATATTTTTCTGGATGATATCTCTGTGGAAGAGCTTTCCAGGAAACTGAACGTAGAAATTGTAATTGTGGATGAAGGTGGTTCAGACCTTGTGTCTGCAGTCCTTGATCCGATTGAACATAAGAAACAGAAAAGGAGACAAATGTATGAGCAAACCGGTAGTAGCAATTGTGGGCAGGCCTAATGTAGGAAAATCCACATTGTTTAATGTACTGGCAGGGGATAAGATTTCCATTGTTAAAGATACGCCAGGTGTAACCAGAGACAGAATTTATGCAGATGTATCATGGCTGGATAATGATTTTACTATTATTGACACAGGTGGTATTGAACCGGATAGTGGCGATGTGATTCTTTCTCAGATGAGGGAGCAGGCTCAGATCGCTATTGATACTGCAGATGTCATTATCTTTATTACAGATGTACATCAGGGACTTGTGGATTCTGATGCGAAAGTTGCAGATATGCTTCGCCGCAGCGGCAAACCAGTGGTACTTGCAGTGAATAAAGTGGACAGCATTCAGAAATATATGATGGATGTTTATGAATTTTATAATCTGGGAATCGGCGAGCCATTTGCCATTTCTGCAGCTAACCGTCAGGGACTTGGAGATATGCTTGATGAGGTCGTAAAACATTTCCCGGAGGATACGGGAGAGGATGAGGATTCTGATATTCCGAAGATTGCTATTGTAGGTAAACCTAATGTTGGTAAGTCCTCTCTGATCAATAAGCTGCTGGGGGAAGACCGTGTAATCGTTTCAGATATTGCTGGAACCACTCGTGATGCAGTTGATACGAAGGTTACCTGGAACGAAAAAGATTATATTTTTATCGATACAGCCGGACTCCGCCGTAAAGCAAAAGTAAAAGAAGAAATTGAGCGCTTCAGTGTGATCCGTACTGTAACAGCTGTAGAACGTGCAGATGTTGTAGTTGTAATGATCGATGCATCAGAAGGCGTTACAGAGCAGGATGCAAAAATTGCCGGAATTGCCCATGAGAAAGGCAAGGGCGTGATCATTGCAGTGAATAAATGGGATGCTATTGAGAAAAATGACAAGACCATTTACAAACATACTAACCGTATTCGGGAGGTCCTTTCCTTTATGCCTTATGCAGAAATCGTGTTTATTTCTGCCCGAACAGGACTTCGGATTTCCAGAATGTTTGAGACACTGGATGCGGTAATTGAGAATCAAACTATGCGTATCCAGACTGGTGTGCTTAATGAGATCCTTGCAGAAGCAGTTGCCATGCAGCAGCCGCCGTCTGACAGGGGCCGCCGTCTGAAAATTTTCTACATGACACAGGTTGCGGTAAAACCGCCTACATTCGTAATCTTTGTCAATGACAAAGAACTTATGCATTTTTCCTACACCAGATATCTGGAAAATAAAATCCGGGATGCCTTTGACTTTGGGGGCACACCGCTGAAATTTATTGTAAGAGAGCGCGGAGAGAAGGAATAAAGATGGAACGTATTATTTGTCTGGCTATTGGATATTTGTTTGGAATGTTTCAGACGTCATACATTATCGGAAAAATCCATCACATGGATATCCGTCAATATGGAAGCGGCAATGCAGGAACTACCAATGCCCTTCGTACTCTTGGAAAAAAAGCGGGGGCAATGACTCTTATTGGCGATATGCTGAAATGTGTGATTGCCATTCTGATCGTGGATGCAGTATTTAAGAATCGGTATCAGGAAATTCTTCCATTGCTTGGCATGTACACGGCAGCAGGCTGCGTGCTTGGACATAATTTTCCGTTTTATCTTGGATTCAGGGGCGGCAAGGGAATTGCAGCTTCTGCGGGAATGCTGCTGGCAATGGACTGGAGAGTATTTCTGATCTGCGCGGTGATCTTTATTGGGCTGGTAGCTATTACCCGCTATGTGTCATTGGGGTCAATGGCAGCATATGTAGGTGCGCTGATTTGTTTCATTGGGTTTGGCGCTGCGGGAAGTTATGGCATGGATTTCCCTCATACATTTGAGATGGATGTGATCATGGGACTTATGACAGCACTTGCAATTTACAGACACAGGGCGAATATTTACCGCCTTTTAAATGGAACTGAGAATAAGCTTGGTGCAGCGAAAACTGCAGCCAAATAAGATGAGGTGATAAAATGGCAAAAATCAGCGTAATGGGAACCGGAAGCTGGGGAACAGCACTTGCAATACTGCTTCACAACAATGGTCATCAGGTTATGTTGTGGTCTGCACATCCGGAAAAGGCAGCCAGTCTGAATCAGACCCGGGAGGATCCGAAAAAGCTTCCCGGAATTACAATTCCAGATGGAATTGTGATAACCGGTGATGAAAAGACAGCTTTGGATTCACCAGATATAGTTGTGTTTGCCTCACCATCCGCTTATATGCGTGCTATCAGCAAACGGCTTTCCCCATTGATTCGAAGGGGGCAGATTATTGTAAATGTGGCGAAAGGTGTAGAAGAAAATACACTTATGCCTGTGTGTGATATTATTAAAGAAGAGATTCCCCAGGCAGATGTTTGTGTGCTTTCAGGTCCAAGCCATGCGGAAGAAGTAAGCCGCGGACTCCCTACTACGTGTGTAGTCAGTGCCCGCAAAAAAGAGACCGCTGAATATCTCCAGGGCCTTTTTATGAGCCCTGTTTTCCGGGTGTATACGACACCGGATATGCTGGGGGTAGAGCTTGGCGGTGCCCTTAAGAATGTAATCGCCCTGGCAGCAGGGACTGCTGATGGCTTAGGGTATGGAGACAATACAAAGGCTGCTTTGATCACAAGGGGAATCGCAGAGATGGCGCGGCTTGGTGCCAAGATGGGCGCTAAACTGGAGACTTTTGCCGGCCTTTCCGGAATTGGTGATCTGATCGTTACCTGTGCCAGTGTGCACAGCCGAAACAGACGCGCCGGCTATCTGATGGGAAAGGGATACACCATGCAGCAGGCTATGGATGAAGTACAGATGGTTGTGGAGGGCGTTTATTCCGCAAAGGCAGCCAAAGCGCTGGCTGAAAAATATGATGTGGAAATGCCGATCATTATGGAAGTAAATAAGCTTCTGTTTGAAAACAAGCCTGCATCTGAAGCTGTGAAAGATCTGATGCAGAGAGAGAAACAGGGAGAAATTTCCTGGGAACTGTGAATGCTATATTCAGCAAATAAGCTGCTGCGAAATATAAAATACAGAAAATATAACTGAAAGAATAGAACCGTAAAAAACTGCCAGAGCAGTGAGCAAAAAAACAAAAGAGTATGCTCACTGTCCTGGCAGTTAATAATTTACAAAGGATGAAAAGATTAAAAAATAACATCCTTCAGATCATCCGGCACATGGGATGTATGGAGATCTTCGTTCAAAGTATCCATGATCGCCATATCTTCGTCCTCAATATTGAAATCAAAAATATTGGCATTGGAAACGATGCGGTCTGGATTGACGGATTTCGGAATTACAGAAATACCCTTCTGGATTGCCCAGCGAAGACCGACCTGAGCTGGGGTATGTGCATACTTGGTCCCGAGAACGCACATTACATCATTGTCAAGGTAAGCACCTCTGGCAAGCGGCGCATAAGCCTGAACCTGAATTCCTTCCGACTGGCAATATTCAATCAGTTCTTTCGGATAGCAAAGCGGATGACATTCGATCTGGTTGACGGCAGGTACAATACCGGAAATTTTCTTAAGCTCTTCCAGATGATGGATCTGGAAATTGCTGACGCCGATGGAAAGTACACGGCCGGTTTCAAGAAGCTTGGCCATCTCCATCCAGGTTCCGGTGTAGCAGCCAGGCACCGGCCAGTGAATCAGATAAAGATCCAGATAATCCAGCTTCAACCGCTCCATGCTTCTGTAAAAAGCACCATCTACATCTCCAAGGCGCTGCGCATTGTTCCAGATCTTGCTGGTGATAAAAAGTTCCTTACGGGGGATACCGCATTTGGCGATTGCCTTGCCTACGCTTTCTTCATTTTTGTATGCGGAAGCAGTGTCGATAAGACGATAACCTGCGTCCACTGCGGCTGTAATGGCTGTCTCTGCTTCGTTATCTGCTGTTTTATATACACCAAGCCCTAAAAGGGGCATTTCTCTGTCGGTATTCAGGAATACGGTTTCTCTCAAAGCTAATTCCTCCTCATTAAACAATAAATGCTGCTGCTCATGAAGTGATCAGCAACCAATAAATTTCATTCATTATAGCATATAATTACAAAACATTCACCTGTTTTTTACTTAAATACGCATTCGTTAATCTTTAGACAAACTTTAGAAAAAACTGGTAAAATTGTACAGAAATTAAAACATATATTTGTGTGGTAAAGCGTTGAAATTTGGTGAAATTTTATAATTATCTCCTTGCGTAATAATGAGAAAGGTTGTATAATAAAAGAAAAATTTGATAAATTTATGTCATAACTCTGCGATTTTTAGGTGGAAGAAAGAAAATGTGTTATGCATGAAGGTAAGAGGTATGCGGAATCTCATTATATTAAAAGGGAATAGAATATCTTTATATCCATTCTTACATGTTTTCTCACGTTGCCGGCGTGAGTTTTTTTCGTGCCTGGAAGAGAAACGATGTTATGATTTGTCTGCCACATTCAAGGCGGAAAGGAGTATTTACTATGCATTTGATCAAAGATGAAAACGGCAATCTGATCCAGCATGGTCATGAGCATACTCACCAGCATACCCATGCAGACGGAGTGAGCCATACACATGCGCATACCCATGACGGATCAGAAGGTCATGACCATACACATAATGAGGGACAGAATTGCAGTACAGACTGCGGCGGCTGTCAGGGAGGGGACTGCAAGAATGAGACAGTAGCTCTTCTTACCTATATGTTGCAGCACAATGAACACCATGCAGCAGAACTTGACCAGATGGCGGATAATCTTGCCAAGATGGGTATGGATGCCGCTGCGAAGACCATTAAGGAAAGCGTATCTGATTTCCAGAAAGGCAACATGCGCCTTGGCCTTGCCCTAACTCTTGTAAAAGAGGAAATGAAATAAGGAGGCATTATTATGTGTTTAGCAACTGTATATAAAGAAAATGACGATTCTGTAATCTTCAAGAATGTCAGCCGTATTAATGTAGATGGAAACAAACTTGTTCTCCGCGATATTATGGGTGATGAAAGAGTAGTAGAGGGAACCATCCTTATGGTAGACCTTGCGAACAGTATCGTTAAAGTAAAATGTGACTGACATGGATTTCCTGATTACGGTTCAGTGGAAATGTTTTACAAGGTGCGTTTGTGAACAAAATGCACAGTAACGTTTTCTACTGATGAAGAAAGATAAAAGCGGATTGCTTCAGCAACCCGTGACGCTTATCAGGTCTTGAGGCGTTATGCCTTTAGAATAAAAATTACTTAATACGTGGAGGTATGTAATTATGAAATTGTCAGAAGCAATGAGAGAAAGAATGCTTCTGTCTTTCGAGCTATTTCCGCCGAAGACAGAAAAGGGGATGGATAACCTTCCTGGGACGATCGATCATCTGATGAAATACAAACCTGCGTACATTTCCTGTACATACGGTGCAGGCGGCGGAAACGTTGGTGCTAACAGAGAAGTATGCCAGATGATCAAGAAAGCCGGAACAACACCGGTTACCCATTTCACAGTAATCAAGAACACGAAAGAGGGAATCAAAGAGCAGCTGGATCAGTACCTTGCAGAAGGTGTAGATCATATGCTTGCACTTCGTGGAGATATTCCGCTTGGTGAGACAACAACCTGCGGTGATTTCAACTACGCAACAGATCTTGTTAAATTTGTCCGTGACGAATTTGGTGACAAATTTGAAATCGCAGTTGCAGGATCCCCGGAGGGGCACATTGCATGCCGCAGCCTTGATGCTGATATTGCAGTTCTGAGACAGAAACAGGACAATGGTGCCGATTATATCATGACTCAGCTTTGCTGGGATATGGAGCAGTTTAAATACTGGCTGGATTCAATCCGTGAGGCTGGTGTTACAATGCCTGTAGACGTAGGAGTTATGCCAATCCTTGACATGTCCGCTACAATTAATATGGCACTTTCCCGTAACGGTTGTGTAATGGACCGTGAGCTTTGCAGACTCATCTCCAGAAACTGGCTGTTCCCGAATCCATTTGCAGCAAAAGATGCTGATGGCAAGCCGTTTGATATGTTCTATGATGATAAGATCAAGAGATTCAAAGAAGAGGGAATCGAGTACACGATCAGACAGATCGACGAGTACCGCGCTCTCGGCGTAGATGGCATCCATCTGTATGCTTTGAATAAATGGAAAGATGTATCCGAGATCATTGACAGATCCGGACTTTGTACTTTAATCTAATCGATTTTTACTTAAATTTTTCAGGAGGCAATTGATAGTATTATGGCACATGTAATTGCTGTCGCAGGTAAAGGCGGCGTTGGTAAAACCACACTATGCGGAATGCTGATCCAGTATCTCTGCGAGAAAGGCAAAGGACCGATCCTTGCAGTAGATGCTGACGCAAACTCAAATCTGAACGAAGTTCTTGGAGTAGAAGTGGAGACTACACTTGGTGATGTAAGGGAAGAAATTGCCCGCGCAGAGCTTGCAAGCGAGAATCCGATCCCGGCGGGAATGTCCAAGGCTGATTACGCTGAAAGACGTTTTGAGGATGCTCTGGTAGAAGATGATGATTTTGATCTTCTGGTTATGGGCAGAACCCAGGGAAAAGGCTGCTACTGTTTTGTAAACGGACTTCTTCAGACCCAGCTTGCCAAATACCAGAATAATTATCCTTATATCGTAGTTGATAACGAAGCTGGTATGGAGCACATCAGCAGGGGAGTACTTCCGTCCATGCAGACAGCGATTCTGGTCAGCGACTGTTCCAGAAGAGGTGTACAGGCTGTAGGCCGTATTGCAGAACTTATTAAAGAATGTGATATGCACCCGGATACAGTAGGACTTATCATTAACCGTGCTCCTGGCGGAAAGCTGAATGACGGAATCAGAGAAGAGATTGAGAAGCAGGGTCTTCATCTTCTGGGCGTAGTGCCGCAGGATGAGACTGTTTACGAGTATGACTGCGAGGGTAAACCGACTGCAGGTCTTCCGGAAGATAATCCGGTAAAGATGGCTCTTCGTGAGATCGTAGATAAGCTTGTTTTATAAGGGAAGTCCCCCTTACCCCACATGTTTATGTGATAAGAGGATAGAAACGGCATTATAATTCGCAGCAGGCAAGAACGCTGCTGCGGAATTTTTGCCAGGTATTTATCCCATGGGAGGGGATGGGTTCCGGAAAACGGAATATAAATAAATTTATCAAAAGTAACACATACTTAGAGGAGGTCAATAATGAGTGAATTCAAATTAACTACAGTGGAAGAATTCGAAGCTGCCACAGCCCGTCTTCTTGAGACTGGTGCAAAGGTAGGCGCTGATTCCTGGCAGATGCGTGTTAAGAATCAGACTCCACACTGTAAATTCGGTGAGCAGGGCGTATGTTGCCGAATCTGTTCAATGGGTCCGTGCCGTATTACACCTAAGGCACCGAGAGGTATCTGCGGATGCGATGTACATGGTATCGTAGGAAGAAACTTCCTTCGTTTCACAGCAGGCGGCGCAGCTACACACTCTGATCACGGACGTGAGATCTGTATCACACTTGGACATGCAAAAGAGGGCGGCGATTACCAGGTAAAAGATCCTGAGAAGCTGATCCGTATTGCAAAAGAGTGGGGCGTTGAGACAGAAGGCAAAGATATCTATGATCTGGCTCATGAAATGTCTGATCTGGCTCAGGAAGAGTACGGAAAAATCAGAGGATATTCCAGATGGCTTAAGAGAGCACCTCAGCATACACAGGATCTGTGGCATGCAGCTGGAATTGAGCCAAGAGCAATCGACCGTGAGGTTTCCTGTGCTCTTCATATGACTCATATGGGTAACACATCCAAACCGGAGGCTCTGATCCGTCAGGCGCTTCGTAACGGTCTTTCCGATGGATGGGGCGGTTCCATGTGCGGAACTGAGTTCTCCGATGTCCTTTTCGGAACTCCGAAGCCAATCGATACCGAGGCTAACCTTGGTGTTATGAATGCAGAGAATGTAAACATCGTTGTTCATGGACATGACCCGAGTCTTTCTGAGATGATCTGTGAGTATGCAGACAGCAAAGAGATGATCGACTATGCGAAATCCATGGGCGCTAAGGGAATCACTGTTTCCGGTGTATGCTGTACATCTAATGAGGTTGCAATGCGTCGCGGTATTCCGATGGCTGGTAACTTTTTACAGCAGGAGAACGTTGTACTGACAGGTGCCTGTGAGGCAATCGTAGTTGACGTTCAGTGTATTTTCCCAGCACTTGGACCTCTTTCCAAATGCTTCCATACAAAATTCATCACAACTTCTCCAATCTGCCAGATGCCAGATTCCGATTTCATTGAATTTGATGCAGGTACAGCAGGTGAGAAAGCAAAACAGATCGTAAAACTTGCATGTGAAAACTTCAAGAACAGAAAGCCAGAGCTTGTACATATCCCGGATCTGAAACATAAAGCTACTGTTGGTTACTCTGTAGAAGCAATCGTTAAGACACTTGACGGCGTAACAAACTCTCAGGTAGACGAGAACGGTACCACCAAACCTCTCCTTGAGTGTATTACATCTGGTGTTATCCGTGGTGCTGTTGCTATGGTTGGATGTAACAACCCGAAGGTCAGACCTGATACAGCTCACATCGAACTTATGAAGAAACTGATCGCAAACGATATCGTGATCATCGCTTCCGGATGTTCCGCACAGGCAGCTGCTCGTGCAGGACTTATGGACAAAGCTGCAAAAGATCTTTGCGGTGCTGGTCTGAAACGTGTTTGCGAGCTTGCAGATATCCCGCCAGTATTACATATGGGATCCTGTGTTGATATCAGCCGTATGCTGATCCTTGCATCTGAGCTTGCCAAGGATTCCGGACTGAACATTTCCCAGCTTCCAGTAGTAGGATGTGCTCCGGAGTGGATGTCTGAGAAGGCAGTTTCCATTGGAAACTATGTAGTAGCAACTGGTCTTGATACTTATCTTGGCGTAGAACCATATGTTTCCGGTTCTACAGAGGTTGCAAGCCTCCTTACAGAGGGTGTACGTGACTGGGTAGAGGCAGCATATACAGTTGAGAAAGATATTGATAAATTAGGCGATCTTATGATTGCGAGAATCGAAGAGAAACGTGACGCTCTCGGAATCTGATCGAAGGAAAGGCGCGATTAACTTATGAAAATAGCAGTAACCGGTAAAGGCGGAGTAGGAAAGACAACTTTTGCGGCAACACTTGCCAGATTATATGCAGATGAAGGGAAAAAGGTCCTTGCAGCTGATGTTGACCCGGACGCAAACCTGGGACTGGCGCTTGGATTCGATGAGGAAACATTGGATTCCATTGTTCCTATTTCCAAGATGCGTAAGCTGGTAGAGGAGCGTACCGGAGCCAACAGCCAGAATCAGTTTTATACACTGAATCCGAAGGTGGACGATATTCCGGACACCTACGGAAAGGTTTGTAATGGTGTAAAGCTGCTTGTCCTTGGAACCGTGGAAACAGGCGGAGGCGGATGTGTCTGTCCTGAACATGTCATGTTAAAAAGAATCATCAGCAACCTTGTAGTACACAGGGATGATGTGGTGATTATGGATATGGAAGCCGGTCTGGAGCATCTGGGCCGGGGAACCACGGAGAGCATGGATGAATTTATTGTGGTGATCGAACCAGGTGCAAGAAGTGTACAGACCTACAAGAACGTAAAACGTCTTGCAAAGGATCTTGGCATTACTCAGGTTAAGGTAGTGGCCAACAAAGTACGGAACGAAGAGGATGAAGAATTTATCCGAAACAAGATTCCGGCAGAAGATCTTCTTGGAATGATCCACTATAACGTAGAAGTTATGGACGCAGATCGCCAGGGAAAATCTCCCTATGATTTCAGCGAGACCGTAACAGCCGAAATCAGAAAGATTAAAGAAAAGATAGACAATGAAAACAGTCTGTAAATAATAGGAGGTACTACAGTGACTTTATTTGATAGAGTATTCAGCGGAAACGACGCTGTTTATGGATTAACAGAGGGCGCTATTGATGCAGCCATCGCACAGCATGGCGAAGACAAAGCAGTAAGCTTCCCTGATACCGCTTACAGCCTTCCTTGTTACTATTCTGTAACAGGAACCAAGATTACAACCTTAAAAGAGTTAAAAGAGGCTCTTGGCGTTGTAAAAACTCTTATGACAAGAGAGAAAAGACTGAACGACGCATTTATGTCCGGTATTGCTACCGCACTTTGCGCAGAGTTCATCGAAGTTCTGAAATATATTGACGGAGCAACACCATATGAGGAGCCATGCTATGGACACCTTGCAGATGCTGTGATCCGTGAACTTGGTGTACCGCTTGTAACAGGAGACATCCCTGGTGTAGCAGTTATCCTTGGAACAGCTCCATCTGTAGAAGAGGGTGTTGCACTTGTAAAGAGCTATCAGGCACAGGGTATCCTTGTAACACTGGTTGGCGGAATCATTGACCAGGTGAAAGAGGCTGGCATGAACACCGGAGCAAACGTACGTGTTATTCCTCTTGGAAAAGATGTTACAGCAGTTATCCACGTTGTATCTGTTGCACTTCGTGCAGCTCTGATCTTCGGTAACGTAACACCTGGAGATGCAGGTACACTTATGAAATACACCATGGACCGTGTTCCGGCATTCGTTAACGCATTCGGACCTCTGGATGACGTTGTAGTTGCTTGCGGAGCTGGCGCTATCGCACTTGGCTTCCCGGTAATCACAAACGAGACAGAGAACATCTTCCGCGTACCAAAGAGCCTTATTGTTCAGGAGGACGTAAGCAAATTCAACGCTACTTCCCTTGAGGCTCGTGATATTAAGATCAAAATCACAAACATTGATATCCCTGTTGCATTTGCATCTGCATTTGAGGGTGAGATCATCCGTCGTAAAGATATGCAGGTTGAGTTCGATGGTTCCCGTGTAGACTGTGCAGAGCTTGTACATACCTGTGATGCTTCTGAAGTTGAGGATCACAAGATTACAGTTGTAGGACCGGAAGTTGATGAGATGGAAGAAGGAAGCAAGAACAGCATCGCATACGTTGTTAAGGTTGCCGGCAAGAACATGCAGCCTGACTTCGAGCCTGTTATCGAGCGTAAATTCCATAACTACATCAACTGCATTGAGGGTGTATACCACACAGGCCAGAGAGATATGCAGCGTATCCGTATCAGCCATGCAGCATTTGATGCAGGCTTCCGTATCAAACATATCGGTGAAGTTCTTTACTCTCAGGTTAAGAACGAGTTTGACGCTGTAGTTGACAAGTGTGAAGTTGTGATCTACACAGATCCTGCTGAGTGTACCAGAATCCGTCATGAGGTTGCAATCCCGATCTTCGAAAAACGTGATGACCGTCTTGCAAACCTGACTGATGAGTCTGTTGATGTATATTACAGCTGTATCCTCTGCCAGGCATTCTCCCCGTCTCACGTTTGTGTTGTTACACCGGAGAGACTTGGACTTTGCGGAGCCGTTTCATGGCTGGATGCAAAAGCTACCAACGAGCTTGATCCGAACGGACCTTGCCAGGTAATCACAAAAGAGCGTCCGATCAACGAAGAGCTTGGATCTTATGAGGACGTTGATGAGGCAGTTCAGAAATTCTCCCAGGGTGCTCTTGAGCACGTTACCCTGTACTCCATCATGCAGGATCCTATGACCTCCTGCGGATGCTTCGAGTGTATCTGCGGTATCGAGCCATTCTCCAACGGTGTAGTTATCGCTAACCGCGAGTATGCTGGTATGACACCTCTTGGAATGACCTTCTCTGAGATGGCTTCCATGACTGGTGGTGGTGTTCAGACTCCTGGATTTATGGGACATGGTAAACACTTTATCGCTTCCAAGAAGTTCATGAAGGCTGAGGGTGGTATCGAGCGTATTGTTTGGATGCCAAAAGAATTAAAAGAGTTTATTGCTGACAGACTTAACGCTACTGCAAAAGAACTTTATGGAATTGATAACTTTACAGATATGATCGGTGATGAGACTGTTGCTACAGATCCTGAAACTCTGGTAGGATTCCTTACAGAGAAAGGACATCCGGCACTTGGACTTGATCCGATGATGTAATTTTGGGTAAATAAAGTTACTGTCGCATTGCGGCAGTAACTTTACTTGCCCTGTGATATCCGGTAGATTTATTGCAGGGCATGGATAAGAGTGCATTGAAATTCTGTGGAGAGGGAAAATTAAAATATTCTGCCATGGATCCGGAAATTTCAATGTATTTTTTACAGAATATGACAATACTGCATTGTAATGGAAGAAGAAAATGTAGTATAATATATTCTGATATTTACAATATTTAAGGAGGCTTTAAGAAATGCCATTTAATCAGAAACCACAGAAGTTCAACGCAAAGATCAACACTGTTACGGTTGGAACTGGCGATAAAGCGGTTACTATCGGAGGAAATTCTACATTTCCTTTCTATACCTTCGATGCTCCAACTGAGAACCGTCCGAAAATCGGTGTAGAAATCACTGACCTTGGACTGGATGACTTTGCACCAGGAATCAAAGCTTACTATGAAGGATGCACCACTATGGCTGATATTGCTAAGAAAGCAGCAGCTATGGAAGGTGGAGATTTTGTTGTACTCAATCTGGATGGCGGAGATCCAAACGGAGTTAACAAGTCTACAGAAGAGCTTATCGCAGTAGTAAAAGAGGTTGCAGAAGCAATCGACTGTCCATTAGTAGTTGAAGGCTGCAAGAACGTGGAGAAGGATGCGGAACTTCTTCCGAAGGTTGCAGAGGCTCTTCAGGGCAGAAACGTAATTGTTATGTCTGAGAAAGAGGAGAACTACAAGGCAATCGGTGCAGCAGCAGGACTTGCTTATAACCAGATCGTTGGTGCTGAGTCTGCTGATGATATCAACCTTGCAAAACAGCTGAACGTAGTTACAACACAGTTAGGTGTTGATGCGAAGAAGATCGTTATGAACGTAGGTACCGCTTCCGTTGGTTACGGATATGAGTACGTTGTATCTACTATGGACCGTATCAAAGGTGCAGCTTTATCCCAGAATGATAACATGCTGCAGATGCCGATTATTACACCAGTTTCTTCTGAGACATGGGGCGTAAAAGAATCAGTTGCTACTGAGGAAGATATGCCTGAATGGGGATCAGAGGATGAGCGTGGTATCAACATGGAAGTTATGACAGCAGCAGCAGACCTGGCAGCAGGTTCTGACGCAGTTATCTTAAGACATCCACAGTCTGTTAAGACCATCGCTAAGATGATTGACGCACTTGTGTAATAATTTTTAGGAGGAATAATTGATATGGCACTGAATGGTATTCAGATTTTTAAATTAACACCAAAGAAAAACTGTAAGGAATGTGGATGCCCGACATGTATGGCTTTCTCCATGAAAGTTGCACAGGGCGCTATGAAAATTGAGCAGTGTCCACATATGTCCGAGGATGCTTTAGCATCTCTTTCCGAGGCAACAGCTCCGCCAATGAAGACAATTAAGGTTGGCGCAGGCGCAGAGGAGCTTACCCTTGGTGGTGAGACCGTTCTTTTCAGACATGAGAAGACATTTGTAAACAAGTCCAGATATGCAGTTGAGCTTTGCACATGTATGGATGATGCTACAGTAGAAGCGAAACTTGCTGAAATCCCGAAGGTTGACTATGACCGTATCGGTGAGAGAATGTACACAGAGCTTGTATATGTAAACTGTGATGCTGATGCAGATGCAGACAAATATGTTGCTCTTGTTCAGAAAGCAGCAGGACTGGGACGTACACTTGTATTAGGATGTACAGATGTAGAAATTGCTAAAGCAGCTGTTGAAGTATGTAAAGACAGCAAACCGGTATTAAACGGAGCAAATGCTTCCAACTATGAGGCTATGAACGCAGTTGCAACAGCAGCTGGTGTTGTTCTCGGTGTATCCGGTAAAGATCTTAACGAATTATACGACACAGTAGCAGCACTTGAGAAGCTTGGAAACAAGAATCTGGTACTTGATGTAACAGGTGCAGATGTGAAAGAGACATTCGGAAATGCTGTTCAGGTTCGTCGTGCAGCTCTGAAAGATCAGGACAGAACCTTTGGATATCCTTCCATTGTTAACCTTGCAAAGATTGCTGGTGGAGATTATCACCTTCAGGCAGCACTTGCAGCTGTATTTACTATGAAATATGGTTCCATTATTGTTATGGAGCGTATGACATATGCAGAAGCTCTTCCATTATACGGACTGCGTCAGAACGTATTTACTGACCCGCAGAAGCCAATGCGTGTAGAGCCAGGCATCTACCCGATGAACGGCGCAGATGAGAACTCTCTTGTTGTAACAACAGTAGACTTCGCTCTTACATATTTCCTTGTAACAGGCGAGCTGGAGCGTTCCGGTGTTCCGCTTAACCTTGTTATCAACGATGCAGGCGGATTATCCGTACTGACATCCTGGGCTGCCGGTAAATTCTCCGGAAACAGCATTTCTGCATTCTTCAAAGAGAACGTAGAGCCTAAGGTTAAGAGCAGAAGACTTGTTATCCCAGGTAAAGTTGCCGTACTGAAGGGTGATCTGGAAGCTAAACTTCCTGGCTGGGAGATCATTGTTGGACCAAGAGAAGCTGTACAGCTTGTTAAGTTCTTAAAAGACCTTGACGCATAATGTGACTGTTTGATTTTTGAACAGCAGGCTTTATACAACTAAATCTTAAATAAAGGAGAACACTACAATGGCAAAATTTATTACTATTGGTGAGAGACTTTCCACAACAGCACCATCTGTAAACAAAGCATTTACAGAGAGAGATCCTGAGCCGATCTTAAAAAGAGCAAAACAGCAGCTTGATGCTGGTGCTGTATATCTTGATGTAAACATTGGACCAGCTGAGAACGATGGAGAAGACCTGATGAAATGGGCTGTTAAGCTCCTTCAGGAGAACTTCGACAATGTTCCGCTTGCACTTGATACTTCCAATAAGAAAGCTATCGAGGCTGGTATTTCTGTATACAACAGAAGTAAAGGAAAACCGATCGTTAACTCCGCAGACGCTGGCGGAAGAATCGAGAACATCGACCTTGCAGCAGCAAACGATGCTATCGTTATCGCACTTTGCTCAGCTGATGGTATCGCAGCAGACAATGACGAGCGTATGATGCACTGCCAGAACATGCTTGAAAGAGGTATGGGACTTGGCATGGATCCTTCTGATCTGTGGTTCGATCCGTTATTCCTGGTTGTTAAGGGAATGCAGGAGAAACAGATGGAAGTTCTGGAGGCTATCAAAATGTTCTCCGATATGGGACTGAATTCTACAGGCGGTCTGTCTAACAACAGTAACGGTATGCCGAAGAATATTCGTCCGATCATGGATTCCGCATTAGTTGCTATGGCTATGATGCAGGGTCTTACATCCGCAATTGTTAACCCTAACGACCTTCGTCTTATGGAAACAATCAAATCCTGCGATGTATTCAAGGGCAACACCCTGTATGCTGATTCCTATCTTGAACTGTAATTATCTATAGTTCATTTCTAATAGGGACGTAGATATAACGAGGGGCTGGGGCTTTGGCCTCAGTCCCTTTTTCTAACGGATAAGATGTAAAAAATGTCTGTTTTGGTTATTGTTCATGTGGTGAACAATAACCTGTTTTGGCAGATATGACCATATGAGAAAGGTGAGTGCCGGATGTTTAAGGTTACATTTTCTTTTGAAGATGGCAGTGTGGTAGAACATTTTGCCAATGCGGGGGACAATTTACTTGAATTAGCCAGAGAGGCCAATGTGGCCATCGATGCGCCGTGCTCCGGAAATGCTTCCTGCGGAAAGTGCCGGGTACAGTTAAAAAAAGGAGAACTGGACAGCAAGAAAACCTTGCATATCAGTGATGAGGAATATCAGGAAGGGTGGCGTCTTGCGTGCACGAGTAAAATCTGTGCAGACGTAACTGTGCTGGTACCTGATATTGCATCTGCCTATAAGAGCAGAATGAAGGTTGCAGATCTCAGCTCCAAAGAGGAAATTGCCATTTTTGAGAATTCCAAAAGAGACGTAGAAATGACCGGTATTGAGCTCAGAAACAGTCTGGATGTAATTGAACTTGATATGAATGAGCCAAGTCTTGATGACACCATGCCGGACAATGAGCGCCTTACAAGAGCATTAAAGAAATATATGAATCTGAAACAGGTAAGGATTCCTTATGCTGTATTAAGAAAATTGCCGGATGTACTCCGGGAAAATCATTTTAAGGTAAAATGTGTGGTTCGCACTGCACCCAATGATCTTTTTGTATACGATATTTTCGGAAAAGATGAAGAGGTGGTAGTGGGCGGACTTGCAGTGGATATTGGTACCACAACTGTTTCCGCAGTTCTGCTCAACATGGAGACTGGAGAGATTCTTGCCAAGGCTTCCTCTGGAAACGGACAGATCCGTTTTGGTGCAGATGTTATCAATCGTATCATCGAGCAGCAGAAGCCAGGTGGTAAGAAGAAACTACAGGATGCAGTAATTAAAGAGACAATCAATCCAATGATCGCACAGATGTGTAAAAGTGCAGGCATTCCTGCCAGTCATATTTACAGAATGTCTGTGGGAGCAAATACAACAATGAATCATCTGTTTGCCGGAATCAATGCGGATCCGGTCCGTATGGAACCGTATATTCCTGCATTCTTTAAGACCAATTCCCTTTTTGCTTCTGATGTGGGAATTGCTATTAATAAAGATGCGCATATTATCATTGCGCCGAATATTGGAAGCTATGTAGGCGGTGATATCACTGCCGGAACTTTAGTAAGTATGATCTGGAACAGACCAGAGTTTTCTTTATTTATCGACCTTGGAACTAACGGTGAGTTGGTATTTGGCAACTCTGATTTTATGATGAGCTGTGCATGTTCCGCTGGTCCGGCTTTCGAGGGTGGTGATATCAGCTGTGGTATGCGTGCAACTGATGGAGCTATTGAAGCTTGTACCATTGATAAGGAGACTATGGAACCAACTTATAAAGTAGTTGGAGAATCGGGAACCAAGCCGGTTGGACTTTGTGGTTCCGGAATCATTGATGTGATCAGCGAGCTTTTTATGTGCGGAATCATCAATCCTAAGGGCAAATTTGTCCGTGAGGGTGAGAGAATCCGTCACGATAAATACGGAATGGGAAGCTATGTGATCGCATTTGAAAAGGATGCAGGCTCTGTGAAGGATATTGAGATCACAGAGGTTGATATTGACAACTTTATCCGTGCCAAAGGTGCTATTTTCTCAGCAATCAGAACTATGATAAACAGTCTTGATTTTGACGTGAGCATGATCGATGACGTATACGTTGCCGGTGGTATCGGAAGTGGAATCAATATGAGAAATGCTGTAAATATCGGAATGTTCCCGGATATTCCTCTGGAAAAATTCCATTATATCGGCAACTCCTCCCTGACTGGTTCCTATCTGATGCTTCTTTCTACAGAGGCCGAGAAGAAGACCTATGAGCTTGCTGCCAATATGACATACATGGAGCTTTCCACAGTGCCAACTTATATGGACGAATTTGTAGGAGCGTGCTTTATTCCCCATACAGATACCGGAATGTTCCCTGATGTAATGAATGATTTACAGAACAGGAAGTAATTAATAAAATGCCATTTACAATTGATGACTTAAATTATGATAAAGACAGCAAAGAGAGAATGCCATGGGAGCACTATCTTGAGCTGTACGCAAAAGCTGATCCCAAGGAGATCACATCCAGACTTTCTATTCCATATGATGAAGAGGCTAAGGAATTTACTCTGACTTTCCTGGGCTCCGAATATAGGATCACATATCCGGATTTTCAGGTAAAACATGTGGCAGATGAGAAGAAATGTTATCCTCTGGAGGATATGATCTACGCAAAGATTCTTACCATTCGTTTTCTGTTAAATGGTTCCGCCTCTGTGGGGACTGGTAGGTTTAAAACTTACCGGGAAATGCCATGGGGAGAAGTATACCTGCGGCAGTTTGACGGACGCTGTATCAAAAGGCTTGCATTTACCTATGGAAACAGGCTGGACGATTTCCGGCTTGTAATGGATCATATGAAATGCAGTCCGGTGAAATTCGGAGATGTTGGATATGAATTATCTATTTATCCGGGCTATCAGATCCAGATGCTCCTTTGGGAAGGAGACGATGAATTTCCACCGTCTTCCCAGATTCTGTTTTCTGATAATTTTCCAGTGTCTTTTGCTGCGGAAGATATGGCGGTAATGGGAGATGTGATCATCGGTTCTTTGAAGGCTTTTCTGAAGGCTGCGAAAGAGCAGTAAGATTATAGTAGAACAGATTCTACATGAAAGTTAACTGAGATTTAAAATTTTTTAAATGTATAAGCTATATATTTTTAGATTAAAGCGGACTGGAGTGCGGCGGAGATATTTTTGTCAAATCTGCACCAGGATCCGTTTTGATAAATCCAAATTAAGCGGAGGCGTCTGGCTATTATACTAGCAGGGACGTAAAAAGGAGGTAAGTTACAATGGGATACAAGAGTGACATTGAAATCGCACAGGAATGCGAAATGCTGCCGATTACCCAGATTGCAGAGAAAGCTGGTATTGATGACAAATACCTGGAGCAGTATGGAAAGTATAAGGCAAAAATCGACTACAATCTCTTAAAAGAGAGCGACAAGAAAGACGGAAAACTGATCCTTGTAACAGCAATCAACCCGACCCCGGCTGGTGAGGGAAAAACAACTACAACAGTAGGACTTGCTGATGGAATGCAGAAACTTGGAAAGAGCGTTATGGTTGCACTTCGTGAGCCATCTCTTGGACCGGTATTCGGTGTTAAGGGTGGTGCCGCAGGCGGCGGATATGCACAGGTTGTTCCGATGGAAGATATCAACCTTCATTTCACAGGTGATTTCCATGCAATCGGAGCTGCAAACAATCTTCTTGCAGCAATGATCGATAACCATATTTTTCAGGGAAATGCACTGAACATTGACCCACGTAAGATTACATGGAGAAGATGTGTGGATATGAATGACCGTCAGCTTCGTAATGTGATCGACGGTCTTGGTGGAAGAACAAACGGTATGCCTCGTGAAGACGGTTACGATATTACAGTAGCATCTGAGATCA
>NZ_JAQDKY010000005.1:72251-148777 GCF_027662325.1 Blautia faecis
ATCAGAGCAGAAGCCTGTAACAGCAGGTGACCTTCATGCAGAAGGTGCTATGACCGCACTTCTTAAGGATGCTCTGAAGCCAAACCTTGTTCAGACACTGGAGCATGTACCTGCAATTGTTCATGGTGGACCATTTGCAAATATTGCTCACGGATGTAACTCTGTAACAGCTACCAAGATGGCTTTGAAGCTTGCTGATTATGCGATCACAGAGGCTGGTTTTGGTGCAGACCTTGGTGCAGAGAAATTCCTTGATATCAAGTGCCGTATGGCAGATCTTCACCCAAGTGCTGTTGTAATCGTTGCTACTGTCCGCGCACTGAAATATAACGGTGGTGTTGCGAAGGCAGATCTGAATAATGAGAATCTTGAGGCTCTTGAGAAGGGTCTTCCGAACCTTCTGAAACATGTTGACAATATTAAGAATGTATACAAACTTCCATGTGTTGTTGCAATCAATGCATTCCCGACAGATACTAAGGCAGAGCTTGATCTTGTTGAAGCAAAATGTAAAGAACTTGGTGTTAATGTTGCTCTTTCTGAAGTATGGGCAAAGGGCGGCGAAGGCGGCCTGAAGCTTGCTGAGGAAGTAATCCGTCTCTGCGAGGAGCCAAATGATTTCTCATATTCTTATGAGCTTGAAGGATCTATTGAAGACAAATTGAATCAGATCGTTCAGAAAGTATATGGCGGCAAGAAAGTTGTTCTTACAGCAAATGCCCAGAAACAGGCAAAACAGCTGGAAACTCTTGGATTTGGCAACTGCCCGATCTGTGTTGCAAAGACACAGTACAGCTTAACAGATGACCAGACCAAGCTTGGCGCTCCAACTGACTTCGAAGTAACTGTTCGTAATCTGAAGATTTCAGCAGGCGCAGGATTTATCGTAGCTCTTACAGGTGAGATCATGACTATGCCAGGTCTTCCGAAAGTTCCGGCAGCTGAAAAAATCGATGTTGACGAGACTGGTAAAATTACAGGTCTGTTCTAATTAAAAGAAAGTGAAGATCAGGCGGGTGGAAGTGTTCGCCTGATCACATAAAAACACAGTTTATATATATTGTGATGTGAAGAACAAGAACGATTAAGGAGACAATGAAAATGGGATTTTCAACAAGTACATGTACAGAATTTGTAGAAGTTCTTGCTTCTAAAGCCCCGGTTCCAGGCGGCGGTGGAGCATCTGCACTGGTAGGTGCTGTGGGAACTGCACTTGGAAACATGGTAGGAAGCCTTACTGTTGGCAAGAAGAAATATGCTGATGTTGAGGAAGAAATGTGGGAGCTGAAAGGTAAATGCGACCAGCTTCAGAAAGATTTCCTTCGTCTGATCGAGCGTGACGCTGAAGTATTCGAGCCGCTTTCCAAAGCATATGGAATGCCGAAAGAAACAGAAGAAGAGAAAGCTGAAAAAGCAAGAGTTATGGCAATCGTATTAAAAGATGCCTGCTCTGTTCCTATGGAAATTATGGAGAAATGTTGTGAGGCACTTGACCTGATCAAGGAATTTGCTGCAAAAGGCTCCAAGCTTGCCATCAGTGACGCTGGTGTAGCTGCAACCTTCTGCAAAGCTGCATTAAAAGGTGCAAGTCTGAACGTTTATATTAACACAAAGTCCATGGCAGACAGAGAGTATGCGGAAGAATTAAATGCAAAGGCTGATGCAATGCTTGAAAAATACTGCAAGCTTGCAGACGAGACATTTGACAGCGTACTTGGAAGACTGAAATAAAGATAGAAAAGAACTGGCAGGAGCAAAATCCTGTAAGTCCTTTTGGCGGTCTCGAAATGCTGTATTACCATGAAACTGGTATGAGCATGACTGGATTTATCATAATATAAGGAGATTACTTAAAAATGGCAAAACAGTTATTAGGTAAAGAAGTAACTGCTGCATTAAACGAGCGTATCAAAGGCAATGTGGCAGCTCTTCAGGAAAAAGGCGTTAACCCCACACTTTGCATTATCCGTGTAGGAGAGAATCCAAGTGATATTTCCTATGAGAAAGGTGCAACAAAGCGTTGTGAGACATTAGGCGTTGCATGTGAGAAAATTCTTCTTCCGGAGGATGTTGCTCAGGACGAGCTTCTTGCAGTCATTGATAAGGTAAACAAAGACGATCATATCCATGGTGTACTTCTGTTCCGTCCGCTTCCGAAACATCTGGATCAGGCTGTGATCGAGAATGCACTTGCTCCTGAGAAAGACGTTGACTGTATGACAGACCTTTCCATGTCTGGTGTTTTTACAGGCAAGAAGATCGGTTTCCCGCCATGTACACCACAGGCATGTATGGAAATCCTTGATCATTACGGAATCGACTGCACAGGCAAGAAGGCAGTAGTAATCGGAAGAAGCCTTGTTGTAGGTAAACCGGCAGCTATGATGCTTGTTAAGAAAAACGCAACTGTAACCATCTGCCACACAAGAACAGTGGATATGCCGTCTGTGGCACGCGAAGCGGATATTATCATCGTAGCAGCAGGCCGTGCTGGCGTTGTTGGCGCTGATTATGTAAAAGCAGGACAGGTAGTTATTGATGTAGGAATCAACGTAAATGCAGAAGGTAAGCTCTGCGGAGACGTTGACTACGCAGCAGTAGAGCCGATCGTAGATGCTATTACACCAGTTCCTGGCGGAGTTGGAAGCGTTACAACATCTGTCCTGGTTGGACATGTTGTAGAGGCTGCTATGCGCAAAGTGAACGCTTAATATTTAATTGGTTTAGAGTTAATAGAACGATGTACCTGAAGTACATCATGTGTACAAGCGGAAGAAAAACTCTTCAGGGTAAAAACTGGAGAGTTTTTTTGTTGCAGAAAACTTTATTGAAATCCTTATTGCGGCAAAAGTTTGTTTTGCTATTACAAAAAATTTGCTTTTCTCCGTAAGATATTGTACTATAGAGGGTACAGATATATGGAGGTAACTCATTATGGGAAAAGTGATGGCAGTGAACATCAGTGTTAAAAGAGGAACTCAGAAGGTCAATGTGCACACTGTAAAACTGATTGAAAATTATGGACTGGAGAATGACGCCCACGCAGGAAACTGGCACCGTCAGGTCAGCCTTCTGTCTTATGAAAAAATAGAAGAATTTAAGGCGAAAGGCGCACCAGTAAAGGATGGTGCTTTCGGGGAAAATCTGATCGTACAGGGATTTGACTTTAAGACCCTTCCAGTAGGAACCCGTCTGAAATGCAACGATGTGATTCTGGAAATCACGCAGATTGGAAAGCAGTGTCACAACGGCTGCGAGATTTTCAAAATCATGGGAGACTGCATTATGCCCCGCGAAGGTGTTTTTGCCAGAGTAATCAAAGGCGGTATGATCTCTGAGGGAGATGAAATGGTTTATGCTTGACAGATACGGAAGAAATATTGACTATCTGCGGATATCTTTGACAGACAGGTGCAATCTCCGCTGTATCTACTGTATGCCGGAAGATGGAATCCGTCAGATTCCAAGGACAGAACTTCTGAATACAGATGAAATCGTGAGAATCTGTAAGGCAGCCAGTGAACTTGGGATTTCCAGGATCAAACTGACAGGAGGAGAGCCTCTTGTCCGCAGAATCTGCACCCCATTAGTAAAAGAACTGAAAGCCATTCCAGGGATCTGTCAGGTTACACTGACCACCAACGGAATCCTTTTGGGAGAACAGCTTCCGGGACTGATGGAGGCCGGTCTGGATGCTGTAAACATCAGTCTGGATACTTTAGAAGAAACCACATTTCGCAAAATCACCCGCAGGGACGATTTTCACCAGGTTTTAAAGGGACTTAGGGCAGCACTTTCTTACCCTTCCCTGAAAGTGAAACTGAACTGTGTCCCCACTTTTCAGTCGGACGAGGAACTTTTACAGGTGGCAGCTCTTGCAAGGGAGAATCCTCTTCATGTGCGTTTCATTGAAATGATGCCAATCGGTCTGGGCAAGGAGTTTACAGCCAGGGGAGAGGAACAGATAAAGGCTGTTCTGGAGAAGGAATACGGGTTAATGACACCGACGGAAGAGAAACTTGGAAATGGCCCCTGTCATTATTATACCTTGGAGGAGTTTACAGGCAGGATCGGATTTATCAGTGCTCTGTCCCACAAATTCTGTGACAGCTGCAACCGGGTAAGGCTTACTTCTACCGGATTTCTGAAAGGCTGCCTGCAATTTGAGGACGGAGCAGATCTGAAGGTTTTGCTTCGAAGTGGTTGTTCTGATGGGATACTTAAAGAAACGATAGAAAAAGTTATTTATGAAAAGCCTGTAGGCCACAATTTTCAGGAACATAAGAAGGGAAACGAAGAATCCCACATCATGGCTCAAATCGGTGGATGATTTTGAAAAACAAAAGAAAACACGACTTAGAAAAGTCGGATTTGCATGTTGTATTACTTGTACAACTTATGCAATCCGGCTTTTTGTATATTTCAATATAATTCCAGATGCAAAATTGTGCAAAAATATTGTTAATTAATAAACTTATTCATATTTACTTGCCAAAATGAACAAAAAAATATATAATTTCATTACAAAATAGTCATGTCTGTTAAAAAATACGCAAAGCCGGAAGCTTTGGAGGACGGGGACAAAAGACCTGGAGGCATCTGGCAAGTAAGGAGGTTAACAAAATGGTAGATCAGTCATATTACAAGAAAGCAGATGAGATTATTGAGCATTATGAGCGGTGTGCTGCCTCATTAATCCCCATCATGCAGGATATCCAGGCGGAATATCGGTACCTGCCTGCAGAACTTCTGACCTACGTAGCCGGACAGATCGGCGTTACTGAAGCGAAGGCCTTCAGTGTTGCAACCTTTTATGAGAACTTTTCTTTTGAACCGAAAGGAAAGTACATTATCAAGGTATGCGATGGCACAGCTTGTCATGTAAGAAAGTCAATCCCGGTTAAAGAAGCATTCATGAAAGAACTGGGATTAAGCAATAAGAAGCATACCACAGATGATATGATGTTCACTGTAGAGACCGTATCCTGTCTTGGTGCCTGCGGGCTTGCTCCCACCTGTATGGTGAATGAAGAAGTGCATGCCAAGATGACACCGGAGAAGGTAGTAGAGCTTATTAACAGATTGAGAGGTGAGAACGGATGAGGATTAACAGTAAAGAAGAGCTGCAAAGCAAAAAAGCTGAGATCGAACAGAATATCCAGAACTTCACATGCCGTGTTCTTGTCTGTTCCGGTACCGGATGTATGGCTTCCGGTGCTCAGAAGATCTATGATGAGATGGTAAGACTCTGTGAAGGTATCGATGGTGTAGAGATTGAAATGCAGAAAGATATCCCTCACGTAGGCGTTATCAAGACTGGCTGTCAGGGTCTTTGCGAGCTGGGACCGCTTGTAAGGATTGAACCATACGGATATCAGTATGTACATGTTCAGGAAGAGGACTGTCTGGAGATCGTGGAGCGAACTGTACGCCTTGGACATCCTGTAGATCGTCTGTTTTACCGCCATGGAGATGAAGTCTGTCCGAAGCCTGAGGATATCCCGTTCCTTAACCGTCAGACTAGGATCGTTCTTGAAAACTGTGGTAAGATTGACGCGG
This sequence comes from Blautia faecis, assembly GCF_027662325.1. Lineage (NCBI taxonomy): Bacteria > Bacillati > Bacillota > Clostridia > Lachnospirales > Lachnospiraceae > Blautia > Blautia faecis. Next base: position 77,811 of record NZ_JAQDKY010000005.1, read on the forward strand.
AATCCATTGACGAATATATTGCAGCAGGCGGTTTTTCTGCTCTTGCCAAGGCAGTTACAGAGATGACTCCCCAGGATGTAATTGATGAAGTTACCAGATCTGGTCTTCGCGGACGCGGAGGTGCCGGCTTCCCGGCAGGCAAGAAGTGGTCTCAGGTAGCCAGACAGGCTGAGAAAACTCGATATGTAGTATGTAACGGTGATGAGGGTGACCCGGGAGCATTTATGGATGGTTCCGTTATGGAAGGCGATCCGTATAAGATGATCGAGGGCATGATCATTGCCGCTTACGCAGTTGGCGCTGAGAACGGATACATATATGTTCGTGCAGAGTATCCTCTTTCCGTAGCCAGACTTCGTCTTGCTATTTCCCAGGCTGAGAAATATGGTCTCCTTGGAGATCATATCCTTGGCAGCGGTGTGAATTTCCATCTGCATATTAATCGTGGTGCAGGAGCTTTCGTATGTGGTGAAGGTTCTGCCCTTACCTCTTCCATTGAGGGAAACAGAGGTATGCCTCGTGTAAAACCACCTCGTACTGTTGAGAAAGGTCTGTGGGGCAAGCCGACTGTATTAAATAACGTTGAGACTTACGCAAATGTTCCGAAGATTATCATACAGGGTGCTGACTGGTTCCACACCATCGGAACAGAGGGAAGCCCGGGAACCAAGACCTTCTCACTGACCGGAGCAATTGAGAATACAGGTCTTATTGAAGTTCCAATGGGAACAACACTTCGTGAGATTATTTATGATATTGGCGGCGGTCTGAAGAGCGGTGCTGCATTTAAAGGCGTTCAGATTGGCGGACCATCTGGCGGATGTCTTGTAGAAGACCAGCTGGATGCTCCTCTTGATTTTGATTCTGTAAAGAAGCTTGATGCTATTATGGGATCAGGCGGTCTTGTTGTCATGGATGAGAATACCTGTATGGTAGAAGTTGCCCGTTTCTTCATGAGCTTTACCCAGCGGGAGAGCTGTGGAAAATGCGTTCCATGCCGTGAGGGTACCAAGCGTATGCTGGAGATCCTGGAGAAGATTGTAGCAGGCAATGGGGAGATGTCTGATCTTGACGAGCTGGAAGAGCTTGCCAAAATGGTTCAGAGCATGGCTCTTTGCGGACTTGGAAAGAGTGCACCTCTTCCTGTCCTCAGTACCATGAAGCGTTTTCGCGAGGAATACGAAGAGCATATCCGGGACAAGAAGTGCCGGGCAAAGGTATGCACAGCACTCCGTCAGTTCCACATTAATCCGGAATTCTGTATTGGCTGCGGAAAATGTGCCAAGAACTGTCCTGCCGGGGCAATTTCCGGCAAGATCAAATCACCTTATCATATTAATAATGATGTATGTATCAAGTGCGGCAGTTGTAAGGATAACTGTAACTTTGATGCAATATATGTGGAAATGTAGGGAGGACAGATTATGGGTACAATGACGATTGACGGCAGAAAAGTCGAATTTACAGATGAAAAAAATGTCCTGACCGTAATCCGCAAGGCAGGCATTAATATTCCTACACTTTGTTATCACTCAGAGGTTTCCACTTTTGGAGCCTGTCGTCTGTGTACAGTAGAGGATGACAGAGGAAGAACCTTCGCTTCCTGTTCTGAGGAGCCAAGGGATGGAATGGTAATTTATACAAATTCAGGTAAGATCAAAAAATACAGGAAACTGATTGTGGAACTGCTTCTCGCAGCACATTGCCGTGACTGTACAACCTGTGTAAAGAGTGGAGAATGCGTGCTTCAGGAGCTGGCTCACCGTCTTGGAGTACATAACATCCGTTTTCAGAATACAAGAGAGCAGTATGAGATTGATGACAGTTCACCATCTCTGATCCGTGACCCGAACAAATGTATCCTCTGTGGTGACTGTGTCCGTGCCTGCGAGGAGCTTCAGGGAATCGGAGCATTGAACTTTGCATACCGTGGAACAGAGGCTATTGTAATTCCTGCGTTTAATAAGAAAATCGCAGAAACCCAGTGTGTAAACTGCGGACAGTGCCGTGTATATTGTCCGACAGGTGCCATTTCCATTAAGACGCATATGGATGAAGTCTGGGAAGCTCTTGCAGATCCTGATGTACGTGTAGTAGCACAGATTGCGCCGGCAGTTCGTGTTGCGGTAGGTGATCATTACAGTCTTCCGAAGGGACGGAGCGTAATGGGCAAAATTGTCAATGCACTCCACAGAATGGGATTTGACGAGATTTATGATACTACTTTCAGCGCCGATCTTACTATTATGGAGGAGTCAGCAGAATTTCTAAAAAGAGTTGAGAAGGGGGAGAAACTTCCACTTCTTACCTCCTGTTGCCCTGCATGGGTGAAATTTATTACAGACCAGTATAAGGATTATATCCCGAATTTGTCTACCTGTAGATCCCCACAGGGAATGATGTCTGCAGTTATTAAAGAATACTTCCGTGATCCGGAGAATGCCAAGGGTAAAAAGACCGTTATGGTATCTATTATGCCATGTACAGCCAAGAAGGCTGAGGCAATCCGTCCGAACAGTTTTACTGATGAGAAACAGGATACGGATATTGTAATTACAACCACAGAGCTGCTGCGCATGATCGATAACTTTGGCCTTGATTTTGCACAGTTAGAGCCTGAAGCATGTGATATGCCATTTGGATTTGGCTCCGGCGGAGGCGTTATTTTTGGTGTTACCGGCGGTGTTACAGAGGCGGTTCTACGCCGCTTAAGCCCGGATCATTCCAAGGAGACCATGCGGGAGATTTCTGAGTGTGGTGTCCGTGGAGATGAAGGAATCAAAGAATTCACAGTTCCATACAAGGGAATGGATATCAATGTATGTGTGGCCAGTGGTCTTGCAAATGCAAGAACCGTTATGGAACGTGTAAAGAACGGCGAAGCAAACTATCATCTCATTGAAGTAATGGCATGCCGCCGTGGCTGTATTATGGGCGGTGGCCAGCCGGTACGGGCCGGTGACAGAACCAAAGCTGCAAGAGCGAAAGGTTTGTATAATGCTGACAATACTATGCTGATCAAGAAATCCGATGAGAACCCTATGGTTCTGGAACTGTATCAGGGACTGCTCAAAGGAAAAGAGCACAAACTGCTCCACAATGATTTCTATTGATGCTGATGTATAGTAGCTGGACACGCTCCAGAGAATAATTAAGACTGGTATAATAAAAAGCCCGACTGCATATTATTTAGAGGAAGAATATAAGCATTACGCTGTAAACAAATCTTGCAGACCTTTAAATAATCAGGCAGGAGGGCTTTTTTGTATGGAAAATTTTCAGGTTTACCGTGATATACAGGCTAGAACCGGAGGCGATATATACATAGGCGTTGTAGGCCCTGTTCGTACAGGAAAATCAACATTTATCCGCAGATTTATGGAACTGGTGGCTTTGCCCGGAATGGATGAAAAAATGCAGAAAGAGGTCAGGGACCAGCTTCCATTAAGTGGTTCCGGAAAAATGATCACAACTGTGGAACCCAAATTTATCCCAAAAGAAGCTGTATCAGTTGATCTTGGCGAAGACAGGAAGGCGAAAGTGCGGCTTATCGATTGTGTTGGTTTTCTTGTAAAGGATGCTGGAGGAAACGTTGAGGATGGTAAAGAGAGGATGGTAAAAACACCCTGGTTTTCCAGGGCAATCCCCTTTCATGAAGCTGCAAAAGCAGGAACAGAAAAGGTTATCCAGGAACATTCTACGATCGGTCTTGTGATCACCACCGATGGAAGCTTTGGAGAAATAGCAAGGGAAAATTTTGTTCCGGCCGAGGAACAGACTGTGGCTGAATTGAAAACACAGGGAAAGCCATTTCTCATTGTAGTAAACTCTCAGTTTCCCTATAAAGAAGAAACCACTCAGATGGTTAACGGGCTTCAGAAGAAGTACCAGGTACCAGTTATTGCGGTTAACTGTGAGCAGTTGAAAAAAGAAGATGTCGCATTGCTCCTGGAAAAAATCCTATATGAATTTCCCATTACCCAGCTGCAGTTTTTTATTCCCAAATGGGTGGAAATGCTGCCTGCAGACAGCGAATTGAAAAGCCAGATCCTTTCCCAGATCAAAGTGTGCATGAAGAAGCTTTTACACATTCGTGATGTTACCAGGGAATCGGTAAAACTGGAAGGTCCTTATGTACAGGATACTCTTCTGGATCACGTAGGTCTTTCTGATGGAACCATTCAGATACGGCTTCAGATAGATGATAAATATTACTATAAGATGCTTAGCGATATGAGTGGAATTCCCATGGAAAGTGAGTATGAGCTGATCCATACGATGAAGGAGCTTGCTGCAATGAAGGAAAAGTATGTAAAGGTTAAAGATGCACTGGATGCAGTAAATAGCAGCGGTTATGGTGTAGTTGTACCAGAGCTTTCCCAGATTCAGCTGGAAGAGCCGGCTGTGATCCGCCAGGGAAATAAATATGGTGTGAAAATTAAATCAAAGAGTCCGTCTATTCATATGATCAAAGCAAATATTGAAACTGAAATTGCTCCGATCGTAGGTACGGAGCAGCAGGCAAAAGACCTGATTACTTATATTGGAGAAAGCGATGCAAGAGGAGAGAGCATCTGGGAGACGAATATTTTCGGAAAATCCATTGAACAGCTGGTACAGGATGGCATCCGCAGCAAGCTGACCATGATCGGAGAGGAAAGCCAGGTGAAGCTTCAGGATACCATGCAGAAAATCGTAAATGACAGTAAAGGCGGTCTTGTGTGTATTATCATATAGGGATTTTTATGAAAAAAGGCAGTATTGTTATAAGCACTGCCTTTTTTTCATATATGAAAATACTTTATGGGTACTTACCAATATACGGAAAACTGTGGTGCTTCCCTTTCCTTATCAAAGATTATTTATATCCATGTTCTTTTTTCCAGCGCGCCAGATATTCCACCTGTTCCTCGTCTGAAAGAAACTGTGAATAAGGATCATTTCCCGCCGCAACACAACAGAAAAGTACAAGCAGCTGCAACGCAAAAAATAAAACAATAAGTAAAATTACAGGCAACATAAAAACCTCCTTGTAAAGTTTATATAAAAGTCTTTACGAAAAAGTTAATTTTATACATTCTACGCTCTAAAAGTGGAAAATTATACTCGATTTTGTTATAATATGGAAAACTGCTTTTACAATTAAATAAAGTAATGCGATATAATGAGGTATCAAGTGGAAGGGGAGAATTATATGAAGAAGAGAGGTCGTGTGCTGATTTTGTTAATAACAGCTGCACTTGCTATTGAGCCCTTACAGCTGGTATATGCAGAGCCTGCAGTGGATAATCTGACAGGAACTGTTTCCCAGGAGACCGGAGCCGAGATAAGAGATGAGAATGAAAGTGCTCAGCCCGAGCCGAAACCTGGCTGGGTATCTGTGGAAAAGGGATACCAGTGGAGGCAGGAGGATGGTAGTTTCCTTCAGCAGTCTGGATGGGTTACGATCCAGGGTAAGAAATATTATCTTCAGAAAGGTGGTATTCGTTATTCCGGATGGCAGACCTTTAAGCAGAAGAAACGCTATTATTTATCTAACGGTGTCCTTGCCTCGAAACGATGGGTAAAGGATAATGGACAGTTTTACTATATACGTAAGAATGGTACGCCTGTACCAGCTGGCAGATGGTTGACAGTAAAAGGACGGAAATACTATATAGGCAAAAAGGGTTATCGTGTAACCGGTCTGAAGACTATCCATAATAAGAAATACTATTTTAATTCCAAGGGTGTTTTGATCAGGAATAAAATAAGCTATAAGATTAAAGGCAAAGAGTACGAGATCAATTCAGATGGTGTTGCAATAAGGGTTTCTTCTCTGAAAGCAGAATGTATGCGTAAGGCGAAAAAATTTGTTGAAAAGCATACCTCCCCTAATATGTCCAATAGTCAGAAGTTTAGAATCTGTTTTAACTATTTGATGGGATATACTGATTTTAAACCATGGATCAATCCTACAGATGCAGAGTTTAAGACTCAGACCTGGCCATATCAGTCGGCAATCTATATGTTCGATAATAATCTTGCCGGAAGCTGTTATGGAATTGCAAGTGCAGTAGCAGCATGTGCCAGGGTATTGGGCTATGAGCCTTATGTGATCGCCACTACAGGAGACCATGGATTCGTAATGATCGACGGATTATATTATGATAACATGGGACCACTGTTTGGTGCTTCTACACATTTCGCTTATTCAGTGCGATCAAAGGTGAAGTTTTAAGGCAGTCTGTCTGCTTTAAAAATATAATATTTATAAAAGGAGAATCAAGAAATGAGAAAATGGAAAAAATTACTTCTTCCAGCCATGTGTGCATTTATGCTCCAGATACCGGTAATTGTAAATGCCGAGGCTGTAGACAGCAGTAATAATGTGACATCTGCTGTTGAAACTCCGGTTGCTACTCCTACACCAGCACTTCTGGATGGTATCGTTAAGAAAGGCTCCAGGACTTATTTTTATAAGAATGGTGTGATGCAGAAGAATTGCTGGAGTCCAGACAAAAAGCAGTATTTTGGTAAGAATGGCGTTGCTTACGCTGCCCCGAAGGTATCTGGCTGTAAGAAGAATATTGTAGTAAAAAAGATTGGAAAGAAATACTACGGATTTGACAGAAATGGCTTTAAAGTGAAAAAAGGCGTATATGCAGATGCTAAGGGTACTCCTTACTACTTTGACAAGAAGGGTGTCCGTGTCGCAAAGAAAAGTAACCAGCTGAAGGCGGCAAGCAAGTACATGGCAGATGGAGCAGTCCTTCGTAAGCTTCTTGGCAGACCTTCCAAGACCAAAACACTTTCCAGCTGTATGACAGGTATCAGTAAAGATCTTAAATTAACCTATGCTAACATTTTCGTACAGCTTGGAAAGAAGACAACTGGCGGAGAAATCGTATATGGTGTTCAGGCACGATAAAATATCAGGAGAGAATAAGTATGAGAAAGTTTACTAAAACAATGGCAGCAGTGCTGTCCCTTACTATGACACTTACAATGGTTACCCCTGTATTTGCAGAGGGCGAAACCAACATAACACCAGCACAGACAACTGAGGTAGTTACTCCTACTCCAACTCCGGCTCAGCCTCCGAAGAATGGACTGTTTGTAAATGAGGGTAAAACCTATTGCTATAAAAACGGCAAGCTGGTTAAGAATAAATATGGTTATAAAGTCAAAAAGAAGTATTACCGCATCGACAAAAAAGGTGTTGCTACTTTAGTATCCACAGCAGAGGGACTGGCTGGTGCACGCCTTGATAAGTGTGGGGGAGACCTTAAGAAAGCTTTCAAGTGGAGCTCCACCAAGATTAAATACTGGGGAAGCGTAGGAAAGCCGAAAAAAGGACAGAATCAGGTTGAATATTATGCAACCTACGGATTTAAAAATGGTAAAGGCGACTGCTATGTTATGGCTGCAACCTTCTGTATGATGGCGAAGGTAAAAGGCTATAAAAATGTAAAGATGGTAAAAGGAACTGTTCCGCAGGCAAATGGTAAGAATGGCGCTCATGGTTGGTGTGAAATTAAAATAGGCAAAACAGTTTATGCGTATGATCCAAACTTTGCATATACATATCGGAATAGTAATGTAAAACATCATAGTGGATATAAGTTTACTTATAAAATGTTGGGTAAAGGTTTTGGACTTTATAAATACAATCTTAAGAAAGTAAAACGAATTTCTTGTTAACTACAAGTTAAAATAATAGGATTAAGGAGATGTTTTGAATGAAGAAAAAACTATTAATGGCATTATTAGTGGGAGTATTGGCTGTACCATCCTCGGTAAGCTGTTTTGCAGCTGAGAGTACGGATGCAGCTGCTGCGGATTCTGATGAGGAAGAAGAAACAGAGGAAACGGAAGCAGAAGATAAAGATACTACTGCTAAGAAGAAAGAAAATTTAAAGACAGTTGGTGAGAAGAAGGATGGTTGTATAGCATTTAAACTGAGAAATGCTACCTCTAAGAAGATTATCGGACTTGCGATCAAGACTGCTGATGAGACAGAATTTACTGAAAATATGATGGAAGAGGATGATTCCTTTGAATTAAAAGAAAAAAAGAGAATTTATTTTTCTAAGGAAACTGAAGAGAATGCAGAAGAGAATACAGACGAAACCGCAGAGGATAAAGCTCCTACATACGATATGCGTATTACCTTTGAGGATGGAACATCAGCAGATGTTCACGGAATCGTTCTGGAAGATCTTCGAACACTTACGATACGTGAGAAGGACGGAATCGTGTATGGTACTTATAAGCTGAAAAGCACAAAAGAAAAGAAGACTACCTACGATACTGAGAAAGCAATTGCAGATCAAGCTGCAGCAGATGCAGCAGCGGCACAGGCAGCAGCTTCCCAGCCGGCTGAATCCTATGACAGCAATGATTATTCTTACGATTATAGTGGAGAAGATTATAGCGGCGGTGATGACTACAGTGGTGGTGAAGATGGTGGCGATGGATGTCTTGATAATGGTCTCTTAGGCTGATTTGGGGCAAAGCAGTGTCTGTCGTAATGGACAGATATCTAGAAGAATTAATACAGGACAGGGCTCTTGCACTGAGAAAAGCAGTGGGGAGCTCTTGTCCGATTTAGGAGAAAAATATGTCGTTAGTATCTAACCTGTTTTTACTTTTTGTGGCGGCAAGTATATTGATTTACTATATAGTGCCCCGTAAATCTCAGTGGATCGTTCTTCTTATTTTCAGTTATTTCTATTACATAGCAGGTGGTCCACGTTATGTTGTCTTCATTCTTTTTTCCACACTTGTCACTTGGCTGATGGCTCTTCTTATTGAAAAAGCAGAAGGAAAAGAAAACCATAAGGGTGCCAGGAAACTTCTGATTCTTGGTCTGATTCTTAACTTTGGTATGCTTGGAATCGTCAAGTACACCAACTTTGCATTAGAAAATATCAATGCATTGCTGCATTTGAATCTGAGAGGGATACAGCTATTGCTTCCCCTTGGAATTTCCTTCTATACATTCCAGTCCTCAGGCTATCTTCTTGATGTATACTGGAAAAGATGCAAGGCAGAGAGACACCCGTTGAAATACGCATTGTTCGTATCCTTTTTCCCTCAGATTCTGCAGGGACCTATCGGCAGATATAGCCGCCTGGCAGATCAGCTTTATGCTGAACACAGGTTTGAGGGAAATAATATAATCAGAGGTTTTGAGCGGATTCTCTGGGGCTTTTTTAAGAAAATGATCCTTGCGGACTGGGCCGCTGCTTTTGCAGATGCTATTTTTGAAGATCCGGCAAAGTATAACGGGGTGGCACTTCTTGGAGTTTTGTTTTATACGATCCAGCTTTACGCAGATTTCTCTGGAGGAATGGATGTTGTGATCGGTATTGCCTCTATGTTTGGAATTAAACTGGATGAAAACTTCAAGCGCCCATTTTTTGCTGTATCTATCACGGATTTCTGGCATCGCTGGCATATCACTCTTGGAACCTGGATGAAGGATTATGTTTTTTACCCGGTGACCTTATCCGGCTGGATGGGTAAATTTGGAAAATGGGGCAAAAAGGTGTTTGGCAAGAAAATTGGCCGCACCCTTCCTATCTGCGTGGCCAATCTGATCGTATTCTTCGTTGTAGGCGTATGGCATGGCGCTGCGTGGAAATATATTGTATACGGTATGTATAATGGTATTATTATTGCCTTCAGCGGACTTATGGCAGAGAATTACCGTAAATGGAAAAAGAAGCTTCACATTTCCGGTAAGGAAACCTGGTATTATCTGTTCACTGTAATCCGTACTTTTGTATTGGTTGTGATCAGTATGTACTTTGATAGGGCAGACAGCGTTAGACAGGCATTTCATATGATGAAGCAGTCTATCACACAATTTGCTCCGGCCCAGCTGCTTTTGATTCCGGCAGGTAAACAGGGGACTTCTTTTACTCCATATGCTCTTGTGATTATAGCTGTTGGCTGTGTAATATTATTTGTGATAAGTCTCCTTCAAGAACGTGGCGTGAAGATTCGGGAATCTCTTGCCAGGCTTCCTCTTCCTGTTACAGTTGCCATTTATTTTTGCATGCTGATATCCATAGGTTTGTTCGGTTCCACAGCAGTAGCGAGAGGTTTTATTTATGCACAATTTTAAGAAAATTATAAAAACAATAGTAGTGGTTGCTGTGTGTGTGACGCTTCTTGCTGGATTGGATATGGCTCTTTATCCTTGTACCTTTATGAGAAATGACATTCATGCAGTGGTAAGTAACCAATATGATGACATTATTCTTGGAACATCCCATGGAATGACAGATATCGATCCGGCTGTGATGGAGGAAATCACAGGCAGAAGCGGTCATAATGTATGTGTAGGGGGAGAATATGGAATTGATGCCTATTATATTGCCAGACTGATTGCAGAGAAACAGAAGCCTGCAAGAATCATTTATGAGGTAGATCCGGGATATTTTGTTTCTGAGAAAGAAGAGGGAAATAACTATCTATTATTTTATCATGAGTTTCCATTTTCAAAAGCTAAGGTTGAATACTTCTGGAATTCTATTGCAAAATGCAATTTCCGCACTGTTTTGTTTCCCTGGTATGAGTATTCTCTTGGATATGAGCTTAGCAAGGTGAAAGAAACCTTCACTCAGAAATGGAATAAGGATTACGATATTGCCCATCTGAAAAGTGATACCCAGGAGTACCACGAAAGCGGTCTTATCGAGAGGTATCCGGTGGATACTACCAAGCTGAAAATGAAGGATTTGAAGCTCTTTGAGGAGGAACAGGTAAACCCTCAGAATATGGAATATCTTGGACGGCTGATCGATTTTTGCAGGGAAAATGATATCCAGTTTGTCGCAGTAACTACGCCGATTCCTATTAATACCTTACAGGCATATAGCGATAACTATAATGCTGCATGGAAATACTTTGGACAGTATTTTGATGAGCATGAAGTAACATATCTGAACTTTAATACCCAGTATTTTAAAGCATTTTCCCATGATCTTTCAGACTATACGGATTTTGATGGTCATATGAATGGAAATGCTGCAAAGGAGTATTCTAAGGTTCTGGCTAATATTCTGAAAGGAGAGGGTGTATGATAACAAGTATTTTGGAATATCTTGAAAGTTCTGCTTCCAGATATCCGGACAAAACAGCATTTGCAGATCTTGACGCTACATGTACATTTGAGGAATTACGCCTCCGGGCAAGAAGAGTTGGGACTGCCCTTGCAGAACATTTTGCTCCGAGAAATCCGGTGCCGGTTTTTATGGAAAAAAGTGTGGATACCATAGGTATGTTTATGGGGGCTGTTTATGCTGGATGTTTCTATGTGCTTCTTGATACTAAGCAGCCGGCTGCAAGAATTTCGCAGATTCTGGATATTCTTGACAGTAATGTGATTGTTACTTCCAGTAAGTACCAGAAGGATCTGGAAAAGCTGGAATTTAAGGGAACAATTCTTCTTACTGAGGAACTGGAAAAAACACCAGAAGACAGTTTTGTTCTGAAGAGTATTCGAGATCAGGCATTAGATACAGATCCGCTTTACGGCATTTTTACATCGGGATCCACAGGAGTTCCAAAGGGTGTTGTTGTGGGGCATCGTTCTGTAATTGATTTTATTGACTGTTTTACAGAGCTGTTTCATATTACAGGCGAAGATGTAATGGGAAATCAGGCACCATGGGACTTTGATGTTTCTGTAAAGGATATTTATTCAGGCCTGAAAACCGGGGCCACTGTGCAGATCATTCCCAAACAGTATTTTTCTATTCCTAAGAATCTTCTTGATTTTCTGGTTGAGAGAGAGGTTACCACGATCGTATGGGCTGTGTCTGCTATGTGCATTATCAGTACCCTGAATGGTTTTACCTATAAGGTGCCAGACAAGATTAAAAAGGTTTTGTTCTCTGGAGAGGTTATGCCTATTAAGCATCTTAATATCTGGAGAAAATATCTTCCAGATACTATGTTTGTAAATATTTATGGTCCTACAGAGATTACCTGTAATTGTACATATTATATTGTTGACAGAGACTTTGAACCGGGAGATGTGCTTCCAATGGGGAAAGCCTTTCCTAACGAAAAAGTCTTCCTTCTGGATGAAGAAGATCATCTGGTTAAAGAAAAGAGGATAAACGGTGAGATTTGTGTGGCAGGTAGTGCGCTTGCACTTGGCTATTATAGAAATCCTGAACAGACAAAGAAGGCATTTGTTCAGAACCCTTTGAATGACAGATATCTGGAGCCTATTTACCGTACAGGAGACCTTGCTTTCTACAATGAAAACGGGGAGCTTTGCTTCGCTACACGTAAGGACTTCCAGATTAAGCATATGGGACATAGAATTGAGCTTGGTGAGATTGAGACAGCAATGGATAAACTTCCTGAGATTCGAAGAAGTCTGTGTATTTACGATCAGGCAAAAAATAAAATCGTTGCTTTTTATGAGGGTGATATCGATCGTAAGCAGCTGTCACGTTCCCTTGTGAAATATGTACCAAACTTTATGGTGCCGAATGTATTTGTCCAAGTGGATACTATGCCTCTTACAAAGAATGGCAAGATTGACAGGAAAGAGCTGACAGCCAGATATCAGGAGGGAAGATAAATGGCGGATTATAATTTTTTGCAGAAATTTATAGAAGATAAGAATCCTACGCCTTCCTATGTATTTGATCTGGATGCTTTGGCTGTACATGTAAATAAGATTAAGGAGTTGCTTGCAGGTAAAGCGAGAGTCTGCTATGCCATGAAGGCCAATCCTTTTCTTACAAGACCAATGATGAAGCATGTAGATCTTTTCGAAGTATGCTCTCCTGGAGAATTTCGCATTTGTGAGCGTGTCTCTGTTCCAATGGAAAAGATCGTGCTTTCAGGTGTATATAAAAATCCTTCTGATATTCGATATGTACTTGAAACATACGGTGGAAAGGGAGTATATACAGTAGAATCTCTGGAGCATCTGAAGAATTTGCAGAGGATAGCGGGAGAACTGGGGCTGACGATTGATGTGTTGATCCGTGTGACCAGTGGCAATCAGTTTGGCGTGGATGAAGAAGATATTCGCAAGATTATTTCCAGGCGCCAGGAGTATACTGCACTTCACATTTTGGGACTTCAGTTCTATTCAGGTACTCAGAAGAAAAATCTTTCACAGATGGAAAAGGAGCTTCAAAGTCTGGATGCCTTTCTGAACGAGCTTAAGAAAGATTATGGATATCAGGCAGAGGAGCTTGAGTACGGACCGGGATTGTTTGCGCCTTATTTTGTGAAGGATAAGGAAGAGTCTGTTGAGGAGCTTCTGGGTGGCTTTGGAAGGCTTCTGGATAATCTTACCTTTGGAGGAAATGTAATACTGGAGATGGGACGGTATCTTACCTATCTGTGTGGTTATTATATTACCTCTATCGTGGATATGAAGGTGAATCATGGTCAGAATTATGCTATTGTGGATGGCGGTATTAATCATCTGAATTATTATGGCCAGGCGATGGCTATGAAGCTGCCTCATTGCATACAGACCGATCATACGGGAAATATACGCACAGAGGGTGATGAGGAACAGTGGAATTTATGCGGTTCGCTTTGCACTGTAAGTGATGTGATCGTAAAGCTTTTTCCATTGAAAAAACCACAGATTAGTGATATGCTCATATTTGAACGTGTAGGTGCATATTCCGTGACAGAGGGAATTTATTTATTCCTGAGCAGACCGATGCCAAGAATTTATTTCTGGCATAAGGGATGTCTTACTTTGGTTCGGGAGGCATTACACACAGATGAATTTAATTCGGAAAGAGAGGAAATGAAAAATGGACAAATTAATTGAAATTCTTGAGGAAATCCAGCCAGATGCGGATTATGAAACCTGTGAGACACTGATCGATGATGGAATTCTTGATTCCTTCGCAATTTTATCTATTGTCAGCGAGCTTCAGGACGAATTTGATATCACCATTACACCGGCTGATATCGTACCGGAGAACTTTAACTCAGCAGCTGCTCTTTGGGAGATGGTTTGCCGTCTGAAGGGCTGATTACAAGAGACTGATTTATTGGGAGAGAAAGAGTATGCGAAAGATAAGCAAATTTCTGGCAGTTATAGCAATCAGTATTATGGCTGTATGCGTACCTGCCCAGGCTTCTGAAATTACCCCAGAGGTGACTGCAGCTCCAACTGTGACTGCAGTTCCGGTTCAGCCTACGGCAGCACCGGCTAGAAAGAAAGGTCTTGTAAAAGAAGGAAAGAAATATGTTTATTACGACAAAAAGGGTAATAAACTGAAAAATAAATGGAAAACCATTCACAAAAACCGTTACTATTTTGACGCGAACGGAAAGGCGGTTACAGGTGGGAAAAGAATTGGTAAATACATATATGTATTTAATCTGGAAGGCAAACTGATTCGTCCCACTAAGGCCAAAATTGTAAAAGTAGGAAAGACATCCTATTATGTAGACACAAAGGGTCATGCATATGTTGGATTCTTTAAACTTGGAAACCGTCTTTACCGGGGCGATGTAAAAGGTCGTCTTACCAAGAATAAAACAGTTTCCAATGTTACCTTTAACCGCAAGGGATATGCAGATAACGATGTAAATGCAAAACTAAAAATAGAGCTTATGAATGTTATTTCCAGGATCACCAATCCGGGGATGAGTAAATCCCAGAAGCTGTATGCCTGCTGGTGTTATCTTACCAGCAGCAGTAATTTCTACTATTCCGGCTACTGGCCAGACTTTAATAAAAAAGGCTGGCAGCGAGAGGTAGCATACAATATGCTGGTTTCAGGTGGCGGTGACTGTTATGGCTTTGCCTGCACCTTTGCTGCAATGGCAAGAGAGATTGGCTATAATCCTTATGTAGTTCTTGGACGTGTATCCGGTACCAGAGATGGTGCAGCAGATGGCCTTACCAGTCATGGCTGGGTCATTATTGACGGATGCTACTATGATCCGGAGGCACAGTTTGCAGGATGGTACAGAGGTGTATACGGAAGCAGCAGCTACGACATCAATCATCAGATTAAGAGCATTGTGAGATTTGCGTCATAATTGACGGATACGTCACATCGGCGAAATGTGAAGCATTTTGAAGAGGGCTTTGAATAATTAAATATCTGACATCATGTAGAGCGGAAGAGAAGATATGCATTATTTCTTTTCCGCTCTTTGCGTATACAAAAATTCATTAGGTTGCAACTTGATGAGAGCGTTCAGACAAATTTGTTAATAAATTGGGGTGTGCAGACGCGAAAATTACTTTCTGCATTAATTGTTTTGCATTGAAGTTATAGGGGAAAAGAAAAATAGGAAAGAGAATGGTAATACATAAATGGAAAGTCTGGGTTGTGCGAATTGCTTTTTCATGTGGACTTCTTATTATCTCACCAACATTACAGACAGAGGCTGCCACAAAGAACAGCTGGACAGTAAAAGTAAATAACGAGTACAAGGCTAAACTTGTAAAAAAGAAAGATCAATGGTATCTTCAGTCTACATCCATTCAGATGAAGAATAAGAAAGGGACGGAAAGAATCGCATATCTTTCAATTCCATCCAATGTGGGACTTGCCAGTGGTTATTATTATTTTTGGACAGATGGACGAATAGACAAAAGGAAAAAATTTCATGCTCTTGATACGAAAATTGGGACTACACGCTTTAAAGGCTCTTATTATTTTGGGAAAACAGCCGGACGGCTGAAACAGACGGCTGGTTGGATTGTGTTTAAGGGAAAGAAGCTCGCCCTGAACAAAAATGGAAAATTGTATACAAACCGCTGGTACAAAGGTTATTATCTGACGGAGCATGGCACAATTGCCACAAACCGCAAGATTTCCGGCACCTTGTATGTAGATGCAGAAGGGAAAAAATGCGCGAAGGAAGAGGTAAAGTTAAGCAAACTGAGAATAAAAATAAATGAAAAACTGAAAGGATACAGTGGGAACTGGTCTGTTTATGTGAAAGATTTAAAAACAGGAGATGTCCTTTCCATAAATGAGACCAGCATGTATCCGGCAAGTGTGATCAAGCTTTTTGTGATGGAAGCTGTTTATGCCGGTGCTGCAGAGAAAAAAATCAGTCTTAACAGCTATGTGAACGGTCTTTTGGACAGCATGATAACAATCAGTGACAATGAGAGCTACAATGAGTTGGTTCGGACTGTAGGACAGGGCAGTTTTACTTCCGGATGTAATTATATTAATAATTACCTGAAAAAGAAAGGATATACCAGTACCGGAGTGCATCACACCCTTCATCCCAGCAGCAGTAGTTATCAGCGGGATGGTCTTGGGAGTAACAGAAGTTCTGCTAAAGATGTAGGAAAATTGCTGGAAAAGATTTATAAAAACCAGGCAGTTTCGCGTAAGTATTCGAACCAGATGCTAAATCTTCTGCTGGCGCAGGAAAGGCGGTATAAAATTCCTGCAGGTCTCCCCTCAGGCGTTAAGTCTGGAAATAAGACCGGGGAGACAGACAGCTATCAGCATGATGCGGCGATTGTATATGGAAAAAAGACAGATTATGTGATTGTTGTGTTTGCACGAGCTGGCGAATATACAGGAATTAATGGGATAAAGGAAATATCCGGTATGGTATATGAGCGCCTGAATTAAATTAGTATGTATAAAATCCTGCTATTTCGCAAGAAACAGGGTAAAGTCCATATGTTTATCCAACCGGTTCCCTGCGATTCCGACGCCTTTTCCCATGGTAAAGGCGGCTACAACGGTACCAATTCCAAGTCCTTTGATATGCCCGAGACCGAATCCGGTGAGGGCAGCAGTGATAATCAGGCAGATTACATCGAAGCTGATCTTGATTTTTGGATATGCCACAGAAGTGATCTGGGACAGTTCCCTTGGGAAAAGGTCAGTAGGGACAATAGGCATTTTGCAGCGGTTGGAAATAGCGATTCCAATACAGATCAAAATGTAGCTTGCAATAAAATAAAAAATTCTCCAGCCAATTGCTGTAGGAAGAACATTTATCCATAATTCATGTACATCAAGCAGCTCCCCGAAAACGAATCCTACTACGAAGCTGAATAGATACTGGACTACGAATTTTTTCCGCAGGATCATCAGCGCCAGTACCAGAAGTCCCTGAAATATGTAGGTCCATGTTCCAAGGCTTATCTTCGGAAAGACGCAGGAAAAAGCGTAGGGAACACTGGAAATAGCGGAAATTCCTGTCCCGGAATAGAGCATAAGGACAACGCCGAAGCTGTTGATGGCAACCGCAAGAAGAAGTGCAAGCTCTCCCCGGTAGATTGGGAGAGATTTTTGTGTAGTTTGTGTATTCAAGTGAAAAGCCTCCTGTCATGTTGATTCCTGCATATTATACTACGGATGTGAAAAAATGCAATAAAAAACAGATTTGTTGTTATAACAACTGAATATCACGAAAATTTATAGTATAGTTACGAAAAACAGTTATAGCAGGAGGCTTTTTATCATGGATAAGATGAAAAATATAAGTAAAGCAGAAGTGCTGGTATTAAAAGACCAGGTAGCTTACCAGGAGGGACAGGTTGTGAGCCGCACACTTGCACAGAATGCGGCAGTGAGTGTTACCCTTTTCTCATTTGATAAAGGGGAGGAGATCAGTACACATGAGTCTGGCGGAGATGCATTTGTTACCTGTCTGGATGGTGTGGGGGAAATCACTATTGATGGTGTGAAGTACGAATTACATGAAGGTGAGTCTATTGTAATGCCTGCGAAGCGTCCTCACGCAGTTATGGGAAAAGAGAAATTTAAAATGCTTCTTGTGGTAATTTTCTAGAGTATTTTTCAAATACGCTTTAGAACAGACAACTACTGAAAAATATTATCATGTAATCTTCTTGCAATCCCATGATGGTTAGTGTATACTAATCAGCATAGTTAGGAATAGCTAACCTAACGGTGTAAATCATTTGGACTCCTTATTATGGCAGAAAGACCGCTGACATAATATGATGCGGATTGCGGCTGGACTTTTCCGGGAAGCAGTTCGCGAAGGAGTTCCTTTGAAAAATGAAAGGAGTATACATACCATGGATTACTTAGAAATTGAGAAAGTCATTGGAAGAGAAATTATGGATTCCAGAGGAAATCCTACAGTAGAAGCAGAGGTTTATCTGGTAGATGGAACCATCGGCAGAGGAGCTGCTCCCAGTGGCGCTTCTACAGGCGAATTTGAGGCTCTGGAGCTTAGAGATAATGATAAGAACAGATACCTTGGAAAAGGTGTTACAAAGGCTGTAGAGAACATTAATACATCCATCAACGACACAATCTCAGGAATGGATGCATCCGATATTTATGCAATTGACAAGGCGATGATCAAAGCTGACGGAACCAAGGACAAATCAAACTTTGGTGCAAATGCAATCCTGGCTGTTTCCATCGCATGCTGCCGTGCAGCTGCAACATCCCTTGATATCCCGCTTTATCGTTTCCTCGGTGGTATTTCCGGAAACCGTATGCCAGTACCGATGATGAACATTGTAAACGGCGGCTGCCATGCACTTTCCTCAGGACTTGATGTGCAGGAGTTCATGATCATGCCAGTTGGAGCACCAAGCTTCAAAGAGTGCTTAAGATGGTGTGCAGAAGTTTTCCATGCTCTTGCAGCTATTCTGAAATCAAGAGGACTTGCAACATCTGTTGGTGATGAGGGTGGTTTTGCACCAGCTCTGAAATCTGATGAAGAAGCAATTGAGACAATTCTTGAGGCTGTTAAGAATGCAGGCTATGATCCAGGAAAAGATTTTATGATCGCTATGGACGCAGCTTCTTCTGAGTGGAAGACTGGTAAACTTGGCGAGTACAAGCTTCCAAAGGCCGGTACTGTTTACACATCTGACGAGCTGATTGACCACTGGAAAAAGCTGGTTGACAAGTATCCGATCATCTCCATCGAGGATGCGCTTGATGAGGAAGACTGGGAAGGATGGAAGAAGCTTACCAAAGAACTGGGAGATAAAGTGCAGTTGGTAGGTGATGACCTGTTTGTAACAAATACAGAGAGACTTTCCAAAGGTATTTCTCTTGGATGCGGCAATTCCATCCTAATCAAGCTGAACCAGATCGGATCTGTATCAGAGACTCTTGAGGCAATCAAGATGGCTCATAAGGCTGGCTATACAGCAATTTCTTCCCATCGTTCAGGTGAGACAGAGGATACTACGATTGCTGACCTTGCAGTAGCATTAAATACCTGCCAGATCAAGACCGGTGCTCCGTCCAGAACAGAGCGTGTTGCAAAATACAATCAGCTGCTCCGCATCGAGGAAGAGCTTGGAGATGCAGCAGTATATCCGGGAATGAGCGCATTCAATGTAAAACGCTAATGTTCCGCAAAGCGGTTACTGACTGCAAAGTGAACAGTAACAGATTTACGAGATGATTTCACAGATGTAATCTACCTTATACCCCCTTAAGTAGTGTTATAGAAAGATTCCCCTGCCAGGAAAGCGTGGTTCCATGGCAGGGGGATTTTTAGGATTATTTATTGCGATTTACAGGTAATGTTCCGTGAATAATGTTACTGCAAACCGTACAATTATTTCATTCTGTTATTACAGGAACACATATTTCAGAACAAAGATAACAGCCAGTGCATACATAAGCGGGCTGATCTTTTTGTCCTTAGCTTTTCCGGTACAGACATTGATTATAACATAAGAGATAACACCAAGTGCAATACCTTCGGAAATGCTGTACAGGAACGGCATTGCAATGATTGCGATAAATGCCGGAATCGCTTCTGTAAGGTCGTCAAAGTCGATCTTGGTAACAGAGGTCAGCATAAGGAATCCAACCACGATCAGAGCCGGAGCTGTGGCGAAGGAAGGAATCGCCAGGAAGATCGGGGAAAGGAACAGGGAAAGTGCGAACAAAATAGCGGAAACAAGTGAAGTAAGACCTGTACGTCCGCCCTCTGCAACACCGGAAGCGCTCTCAACAAATGTGGTAACAGTAGAAGTACCGCACATAGCACCTACAGTAGTACCAACAGCATCGGAAAGAAGAGCACCTTTGATTTTTGGAAGCTTACCGTCTTTGTCCAGCATGTCTGCCTTGGAAGCAACACCGATCAGAGTTCCCAGAGTATCAAACATATCTACAAATAAGAATGCAAACATGATAACGATAAAGTCAAGTGAGAAAACTCCTGCGAAATCCATTTTCATAAAGGTAGGAGCCATACTCGGTACGGAAATTCCATTGGAAAAATCCGGGAGAAGACTGTAGAAACCTGCATCCGGATTTGGAACATAAAGCCCCACAAATTGACAGAGGATTCCAAGCGCCCATGTAATAAGGATGCCCCACAGGATACCGCCTTTTACATTCTTTACAAGAAGAATGCCGGTAACCAGTACGCCAATCAGGGCAAGAAGAACAGTGATTCCAAGATAATTGAAAGAACCATCTGACATGGAGCCCTTAAAGGAGAACATGCTTACCAGTGTGGAATCATTGTTTACAACGATCTTTGCATTCTGCAGACCAATAAATGCGATGAAAAGGCCAATTCCAACAGAAACTGCGTGTTTCAGTGTCATAGGAATGGAGTTAAAGATTGCTTCACGTACATTGGTAAGGGAAAGCAGGATAAAGATGATACCTTCCACAAATACAGCAACCAGAGCCTGCTGCCAGGAATAACCCATTCCAAGAACTACGGTATATGCAAAGTATGCATTCAGTCCCATACCGGGTGCCAGGACAAACGGGTAATTGGATAACAGTGCCATCAGGCAGGTTGCAATGAAGGATGAAAGTGCAGTAGCAGTAAAGACTGCACCGCGGTCCATTCCGGCAGCGGAAAGGATGTTGGGATTGACAGCGAGGATGTAAGCCATGGTCATGAATGTGGTAATACCGGCCATGATTTCGGTCTTCACGTCAGTGTGGTTTTCCTTCAGGTGAAAAAGTTTTTCAAGGTTCATAAATGTACCCCCTTCTTTTTACGGCAGCTTGTGTGCCGTTTTTTATATTTTACAGGAATGTTTTGGATGTTGCTTTGCCACGCCCGCAACGCGGATTCCTGCAAATTTCAGGTAGTGAACATTTGACAGAGGATAGAGCTTCGAAAAAATCTCTGCAAAATGAATATTATCATTTCAGGGCTTGTCACATCTTTGTGTGTTTGTTTATATATCTGGCTTTGTATTTAGAATATACAATTGTCTGATCTTTATACAGTCCATAATATCCGGAAGCCGCATAGCTGATAGAAACGGCGATCAGATAGAAGGACACTCCCTTAAAGCCAAACATTTCAAAGGCAATCAGAATAGAAGTAATCGGGCAGTTCGTCACACCACAGAAAACAGCAGCCATTCCGCAGGCTGCGCAAAGGGAGGGAGAAAGCCCTATCAGCTGTCCTGCCATGCATCCGAAAGTGGCGCCTACGCAGAAAGACGGAACGATTTCGCCTCCGCGAAAACCAGCCTTCATAGTCAGTGCGGTAAGGAGCATTTTCCAGAAGAAAGCCATATAATCGGTGTCTCCGGTCTCCACTGCTTTCTCAATAAGCTCAGCACCGGCTCCCATGTAATCCGTAGTTCCAAGAATCAGTGTAATAAAAATAACCAGAACGGCACCGGCCACTACCCGTGCATATTTATTAGAAAAAAACTGGCCGTAGAATCTGGCTGTCTCATTTAAAATAATACAGAAGACAATACTGATCACTGCACATCCAAGGGCTACAACGCCCATTTTCAGCCCTGTTTCCAGAGAAAGTGCAGGAATATTTACTACGTGAAAAGCTTCCGGCGTAACGCCCATACCAGCCGCAAAACGGGATGCGATCAAAGATGCGATCATACAGGGCATAAGAGCTGTATAATACATAACCCCTACACTGACCACTTCCAAGGAAAAAACAGCTGCAGCCATTGGTGTGCCAAATAGTGCAGAGAAAGCAGCACTCATACCACACATAACGATCACATGACGGTCTTCCTCATCGAGATGGATCCATCTGCCAAGAAGATTGGCAATGCTGCCACCCAGCTGAATAGCTGCACCCTCACGTCCTGCTGAACCACCGGCAAGATGTGTTAATGCAGTCGAAATAAAAATCAGCGGACCGGATCTCCAGGGCACATCATCCTGGGAACGGACTGTAGAAAGGACTTGATTCGTGCCGCCATCGTCTTTTCCGAATTTTTCATAAAGAAATACGATGCAAAGTCCGAACAGGGGCAGGAGAAAAAAGGTCCACAGATGTGCCTTGCGGTAACCGGTCACTGCCTTCAGCACAAAAGAAAATAAAGTACTGAAAGCTCCCGCTATACATCCTACCACCACTGCCAGAAGCAGCCACTTAAGCAGGTTCCCCATGTCACGTCTGATAGCTCCGGAGTAATAGCGAAATTTGTCCTCCGGAGTCTGCCTGTTGTCTTTTTCCATAGTATTTTCGTCCTCTCATGTATAGTTGTGACTTACTCCATTTTGTCACCTGAAATAATTGTTTGATATTACTGGAAAATTCCTTTTATAAATACGAATTTATGCGTATTTTCATTATACTATATACGCTCAGAAAAAGCGACAAAAATTTTTGAGAATTTCAAAAATTGTCTATAATTTTAAAGCAGATTGGAAAATGGAAACATAATTTATTATAAGTTTCTTTTTATCGGGGAAAATAATGGAAAAATCCTTTTATACCGGAAAAGGAATCGGTGTGTGTATTCTGGATACCGGGATTTATGAGCATATAGATTTTACTGGCAGGATCTGGGCTTTTTATGATTTCCTGGCTTTTAAAAGGCGGCCTTATGACGATAATGGACATGGCACCCATGTAGCCGGGCTGGTGGCAGGAGATGGCACTGCTTCCATGGGAAAATACAGAGGCGCAGCACCAGGCTGCGGAATCATTGCCCTGAAGGTGCTTGACCGTTATGGAACGGGCAGTCAGGATGACGTGCTTCGGGCTCTTCGGTGGATTCGGGAATACAGGCAGCAGTACAGGATCCGGGTGGTAAATATTTCTGTGGGAACTACCTGTAACTCAAAAAGAAACCATGCCAGGCTTCTGGAAAGTGTGGAGCAGCTGTGGGATGAAGGAGTGGTAGTGGTCACAGCTGCCGGAAACCAGGGACCAAGGCCGGGCAGTATCACAGCTCCGGGAAGCAGCAAAAAAGTGATCACAGTGGGCTCCAGCGATTTGTTGGAAGGGCGCAGTGCTATTTCAGGGAGAGGACCAACGGCGGAATGCGTGTGCAAGCCGGATATTGTGGCGCCTGGAAATAAGATCATGTCCTGCGTGCCTGGAAAACCTTATTCTTATGGTGTGAAAAGCGGCACCTCTATGTCTACGCCTCTGGTGACAGGTGCCATTGCTTGTGCTTTGGAAAAAAATTCTGCACTTACCAATACGGATATCAAAACTATGCTGATGAATAGCGCAGAGGATATGGGACTGCCTCAAAACCTGCAAGGGTGGGGGAAATTTAACCGCAGAAAGTTTCTGGAAATGTAAAAGCAGCCAATTGTGTGAAAAGGATTTCTGCTTAAGTGATTTGAAGAAATGTACGAAAAAGAATACACAAACTTTGATAAAGAATTATCACTTTACAGTATAAAAGCACTTGACGAAGTCGCTTTAAGTGAGTAAAATGGACAGCAAGAGTTCCAAGAGATGAGGAGGAAATATCTATGGAAAACAGACGTGTTTCTATGAATCGCCACACAAACCTGCTTCAGTTAGAGGAGCATATGTATCCGCTTGTGGATGTTGCAACTCCCAATGTATTCCGAAATCTTTTTCCATATTCTGAAGTACCGAAGATTGCATTCAACGACCGAGTCGTTCCACATCATATGCCAGATGACATCTGGATCACCGACACGACATTCCGTGATGGCCAGCAGTCCAGAGCACCATACAGCACTGAGCAGATCGTAAGGATTTATGATTACCTTCATAAGCTGGGCGGACCGGAAGGAAGGATTCGTGCTTCTGAATTTTTCCTTTACAGTAAGAAAGACCGTGATGCTGTTGAGAAATGTATGGAGAGAGGCTATGAGTTCCCTGAGGTTACCAGCTGGATCCGTGCAAATAAGAAGGACTTCCAACTTGTCCGCGATATGGGTATGAGAGAGACCGGTATCCTGGTAAGCTGTTCCGATTATCATATTTTTTATAAGATGAAAATGACACGTAAACAGGCGATGGAGCATTATTTAAGCATTGTAAAAGAATGTCTGGAAATCGGTGTTTCTGTCCGTTGCCATCTTGAAGACATTACACGAGCTGATATTTATGGCTATGTTATCCCATTCTGCCTTGAGCTGATGAAGCTTCGCCAGCAGTACGGCATTCCGGTTAAGGTTCGCTGCTGTGATACCATGGGCTACGGTGTTAACTATCCTGGTGCCGTGATCCCTCGTTCTGTACCTGGTATTATTTATGGTATTATGGTTCATGCAGGCGTTCCTTCTGAACTGATCGAGTGGCATGGACATAACGACTTCTATAAGGCAGTCAGCAACTCCACAACAGCATGGCTGTATGGTGCGTGTGGTGTTAATACTTCTTTGTTTGGTATCGGAGAGCGTACCGGAAATACACCTCTTGAGGCAATGGTATTTGAATATGCACAGCTTCGCGGAAACCTTGGTGGTATGGATACAACGGTTATCACAGAGCTTGCTGAGTACTATGAGAAAGAGATTGGCTACCACATACCGGAAAGAACTCCCTTCGTTGGAAAGAACTTCAATGTAACAAGAGCTGGTATCCACGCCGACGGACTTCTGAAAAATGAGGAAATCTATAATGTATTTGATACCGAGAAATTCCTGAACCGCCCGGTTGAGGTTGCCGTTTCCAATACTTCCGGAGCTGCCGGAATCGCACACTGGATCGACAGCCATTATCGCCTGAAGGGCGACCAGAAGGTTGATAAGAACAGCGAGCTTGTAAAGATGATCAAGTCCTGGGTTGACCAGCAGTATGAGGATGGCCGTGTTACTGTGCTTTGTGATACAGAACTTGAAGCAATTGTAGCAGAGACTTGCCAGAGACTTGGAATTACGTTAAAATAGGGTTGCTGCGGACATAGTTCACAGTTACCACAAAACATATACTAGGAGGTAATAATGGGTAAAATTCAAATGCAGACCCCTCTTGTTGAGATGGATGGGGACGAGATGACCAGAATTCTGTGGCAGTTGATCAAGGATGAGCTTCTTCTTCCTTTTATTGATCTGAAGACAGAATACTATGATCTTGGACTGGAATACAGAAATGAGACTGATGACCAGGTAACCATAGATGCAGCGGAAGCCACCAAGAAATACGGAGTTGCTGTTAAATGTGCCACCATTACCCCGAATAAAGCCAGAATGTCTGAGTATAATCTGAAAAAAATGTACAAAAGCCCTAACGGAACTATTCGTGCAATCCTGGATGGAACTGTTTTTCGTGCTCCCATTGTGGTAAAGGGAATCGAGCCATGTGTGAAGAACTGGAAGAAACCTATCACCATTGCCCGTCATGCTTACGGCGATGTATATAAGAATGCCGAGATGTACATTGACAAACCAGGAGATGCTATGCTGGTATTCAAAGGAGAAGACGGCGAGGAGAGAACGGAGCTGATCCATCACTTTGATACTCCAGGCGTGATCCAGGGTGTTCATAACCTGGACAAATCCATTACCAGCTTTGCAAGATGCTGCTTTAATTATGCCTTAGATACGAAACAGGATCTGTGGTTTGGCGGCAAAGATACCATTTCCAAAACATACGATGGCAAATTTAAAGAAATTTTCCATAATATTTATGAAGCTGAGTTTAAGGAAAAATTTGAGGCCGCAGGCATTACTTTCTTCTATAGTCTGATCGATGATGTAGTAGCCCGCGTAATGAAAGCAGAAGGCGGATTTATCTGGGGCTGTAAGAACTATGACGGAGATGTTATGAGTGACATGATTTCCTCTGCATTTGGTTCTCTGGCAATGATGACTTCTGTACTGGTTTCTCCAGATGGATATTATGAGTATGAGGCAGCTCACGGAACTGTACAGAGACATTACTATCGTCATCTGAAAGGAGAGGAGACCTCCACCAACTCTGTAGCAACAATCTTCGCCTGGACCGGTGCTCTGCGAAAAAGGGGTGAGCTGGATCAGAATCAGGAGCTTATAGAGTTCGCAGATAAACTGGAGAAAGCAACCCTTTCCACTATCGAAGGTGGACAGATGACCAAAGACCTGGCACTGATTACTTCTTTAAAAGATGTAAAAGTCCTTAACAGCCGCGAGTTTATTCTTGCAATCAGAGAGAAGCTTGAGGCCATGTAATAAAACAGACAGCTTTAATAAGTTGTTTAAAGTAAAAATGTTAATATTGTTATAAAAACAGGAACGGTTTCGGATATTTATATTCGAAATTCGTTCCTGTTTTTGAAATAAATATGAAATGTAAGGCTCAAAAGAGCAGGTTACTGGTAATTTATGCCAGCTCCTCCCATTTCTCATAAAGCCCTTCCAGTTCTTCTGCTATAGCGGCTTTTTCCCGGCTGAGCTTCGTGCATTCTGCCACATTCGTACAGATATCTGGCAGAACCATGGTTTCATCAATTTCTTTATCCCTTGTTTCCAGTTCTTCAATCCGTGCTTCCACTTTCTTCAGCTCATTTTCCCGTTTTCTCTTCAGAGCCTGTTCCTCTTTCTGCTGCTGCCAGGTGAGTTTGGTTTCAGAGACGTTTTCCTTAACTTCCTGAGCGGCGGTCTCCTGAACAGGAGCATAAATCCGGGTCATCTCCTCCTTCTTTTCCAGGTAGTAATCATAATCACCGATATAATTGACAATGGCCTGGTTGGTCAGATCCATAATGCGGGTAGCAGTCTGGTTAATAAAATAACGGTCATGGGAAACGTAGAGGACAGTTCCTGTGTAGCTGTTCAGTGCTTCCTCCAGAATCTCCTTGGATGCAATATCCAGATGGTTGGTAGGCTCATCCAGTATCAGGAAGTTGGCTTCTGAGAGCATCAGCTTCGCCAGGGAAACACGGCCACGTTCACCACCAGAGAGAGAGGAGATCAGCTTAAACACATCATCTCCTGTAAAAAGAAAAGCAGCCAGCATATTGCGGATTTCAGTCTCAGTGAGAGTCGGATATGTGTCTGATATTTCCTGGAAAATAGTTTTCTCCATATGCAGAACATGGTGTTCCTGATCATAGTATCCGATCTGAACCTTGGAACCCAAGGCAAAGCGTCCTGCATCAGCATCCACAATTCCATTGAGAATCTTCAAAATTGTGGTCTTACCAGTACCATTGTTGCCAATCAGGGCAACACGCTCCCCACGTTTGATTTCAAAATTAATATCTGTAAACAAAGTCTGTCCTGGGAAAGCCTTGGAAAGTCCTTCTACAGTAAGTACATCATTTCCACTGATAAAACGTGGTTCCAGGGAAATACGCATCTGGTTATCAATTTCAATTGGTTTCTCAATGCGCTGGATCTTGTCCAGCATTTTTACACGGCTCTCAGCACGCTTAATGGATTTCTCACGGTTAAAGGAGCGGAGCTTGGTGATAACAGCCTCCTGATGTTTGATTTCTCTTTGCTGGTTCAGGTAAGCCTTGTACTGGGCGTCACGTAGCTGCGCTTTTTTCAGGGCATAAGCGGAATAGTTGCCTTCGTACATTCTCATCTGGGCAGCCTCGATCTCCACGATCTTGGTAACTACCTTGTCCAGAAAATAACGGTCATGGGAAACGATAAATACAGCACCCGGGTAGTTGAGAAGATAGGTCTCAAGCCATGCAATGCTCTCCATATCCAGATGGTTGGTAGGCTCGTCCAGAAGGAGAATATCCGGTTTGGAAATCAGAAGCTTGCCAAGTGCAACCCGGGTTTTCTGACCTCCGGAAAGGTTCTCAATCTGTTTGCCGTAGTCTTCTTCTTCAAATCCAAGACCTTTTAAAACGCCTACGATTTCACTTTTATAAGCGTAGCCGTTTTCCAACTCAAACTGGTGAGTCAGGCGGGTGTAGCTGTTCATCAGGCTCTCAAGTTTGTCTCCTGCTACGTATTTCATTTCCTGCTCCAGAGAACGGATCTTGTCCTCCATATCCAAAATGTACTGCTTGGTGGTCATCAGTTCTTCGTAAATGGTGTGATGACCGTGGATATCCTGGTACTGGGCCAGATAACCGATCTTCTTATCCTTGGCAATGACCACCTGACCGGAATCCGCGGAAATCTCCTCCATGATAATACGAAGAAGAGTTGTTTTCCCCGCACCGTTATTGCCGATGAGAGCGGCCTTTTCCCGTTCTTCTATGTGAAAAGAAGCATCCTGCAGGATCACCTTTTCCCCAAAAGATTTGCAGATGCTCTGACATGATAAAATCATAAGTTCCTCCTTAAAAAGGCGGTTCTGTATACACAGAAACAGCATTATTAGAATGTTCAATAGTATATTATACTTGAAAAATTTATTTTTTGAAAGAATAATTGTCAAATCACAAAAAAATTTGCAAAAATTTGTAATTCTGCACAACTTTAATTGACAAGAAAATAACATTTCGGTATAATTGACATAGTGTTACGCGGGCTGCCGTTTACAGGTAATGTTCCGCGATGCGTTTTTAGCGGAAAAATACAGGCAGCGGAAACAAGGAGGGGAACATTTTGGATGCAAAAGAGATCTCAAAGGCGGTAATTAAGAGATTGCCAAGATATTATCGCTATCTGGGGGAGCTGATGGAAGAGAAGGTGGAACGTATATCTTCCAACGACCTGAGTAAAAAAATGCATGTGACTGCTTCACAGATCCGACAGGACTTAAATAATTTTGGCGGTTTTGGACAGCAGGGATATGGATATAATGTAGAATATCTTTATACAGAAATTGGTAAAATACTGGGTTTGGACACCATTCATCCCATGATCATCCTGGGCGCAGGTAATCTGGGACAGGCACTTGCCAATTATGGAGACTTCGAAAAACGTGGCTTCCGTCTGGTTGGAATTTTTGATATAAACCCGGTTCTGGAGGGGATTTCTGTTCGCGGGATTGAGATTCGGATGATCAACAGTCTCCCGGAATTTATCAGGGAGAATCAGGTGGAGATTGCTATTTTAACCCTGCCGAAGAATAAGGCCAAGGAGATGGCGAAGGTTCTTATTGACAATGGAATCAAGGCAATCTGGAATTTTGCCCATACAGATCTTGACGCCCCGGAGGATGTGATCGTGGAGAATGTTCATCTGTCCGAGAGCCTGATGGCTCTGTCTTACAACTTAAGCCAGTATCGTAACGAACATAAAGAAAACAAAGAATAAAAGTCAAAGAGGACTGCTGCTTGTCTCGCTGAAGGATTTACAGGAGACCGGGCGGCAGTTTTGCATTAGGAGTGGTCTTATGAAAAAAGTTGTAACCTGCAGTCAGATGAAGCTGCTTGACCATGGCACCATTCATAATATGCATGTTCCCTCTCTGGTTCTCATGGAGAGGGCAGCACTTGCCACAGCAGAAGAGATCCGGAAATATCTGGAAAAGAAAAACGGTTCTGGAAATTTGAAAAAAGAACGGATTCTGACCGTCTGCGGATCTGGCAATAACGGAGGTGACGGCATTGCCATTGCAAGACTTCTGCATCTGGCAGGGATCCGTTCTGAGATTTATCTTGCAGGAAATCCGGATAAAATGACAGAAGAAACCCGACACCAGTGGGACATTGCCATGAGCTACCAGGTACCGTTAATGAATAACCCTGTATGGGATGAATATACTGTTATAGTAGACGGAATTTTCGGCGTTGGACTCTCCAGGGAGATTACCGGGAATTACAAAGAGATAATTGACCATATGAATGAAGCTCCTGCATATAAAGCAGCGGTGGATATTCCGTCTGGCATTCATGGAGATACGGGAGCTGTTCTTGGAACTGCTTTTGAGGCAGATCTTACCGTAACATTTGCGTATAAAAAACGTGGGCTTTGTCTATATCCGGGAAGAGCTTATGCTGGCAGAACTGTGGTGGCGGATATTGGAATTTATGACCGGGACCGTGATGGCAGTGAGCTTGCAAGCAAGGCTGCCTGGCATATAGAAAAATCTGATATGAAAACTCTTCCGGCAAGAAAACCATGGGGAAATAAAGGAACATTTGGCAAGGTTCTTCTTGTGGCGGGTTCGAAGGGAATGTGCGGAGCAGCCTGTCTGAGTGCCAGTGCAGCACTTCATGGAGGTGCCGGGATGGTGAAAATCCAGACTGTGGAAGAGAACCGGATTCCTTTACAGAGCCTTTTGCCTGAGGCAATGCTGACCAGCGAATTTGATGAGGAAGCCAATAAGAAAAATTTAAACTGGTGTGATGTGCTGGTGATCGGTCCAGGACTTGGAACTGAAGGCTCAGGAAAGGAAAGAATGCTTTGGTTCCTGGAAAACGGAGCAAAAGCAGGAAAGCCTGTTATACTGGATGCAGATGGTCTGAATATTCTGGCAATGCATCCACAGTGGATGAAATTCATAGGGGAACAGACCATTCTCACACCCCACATGGGCGAGATGAGCCGTCTTTGCGGCTTGGATGTATCAGAACTAAAGGAAGACCCTGTAGCCCGTGCTTATCAGTATGCAGAGAAAAGTGGCGGTGTTCTGGTACTGAAAGACGCATGTACAGTAGTGACTGACCGGAATGAAAAGCTGTATCTGAATCTTTCTGGTAATTCGGGAATGGCCACAGCAGGAAGCGGAGATGTGCTTTCCGGTATTATCGCATCTGTTCTCTGCATGTATTTAAGCTGTGAGGAAGAACAGGAGCTTTCCTATAAAGCTGCCATGGCGGTGTATATTCACGGTCTTTGCGGTGATATTGCCAGAGAGAAAAAAGGATCTCACGGCATGACGGCGAAGGATATGATCGAAGCCCTGCCGGAAGTTTTGAAACTGGCAGAAGTTCAGAGTAAAGGATGAGAATTGTGACGTACATTTTGCAGAACGCCTTTTGAGGCATGCTCTGATAAATTTAGAAAATCGAGGAAAATGTTATGGAAAAATACAGCAGAATCAAAGCATTGATTTCTCTTGATGCAATCAGATATAATTTTGAACAGATGAAGAAGAACATAAAAGAGGGAACAAAGATCATCGCAGTGATCAAAGCGGATGCATATGGTCACGGTGCAGTACCTATTGCGAGAATGCTTGAGGAATTTGATTATATATGGGGATTTGCTGCGGCTACAGCCCAGGAGGCATTACAGCTTCGAAAAGCCGGGATCACAAGACCGATTCTGATCCTGGGACTGGTATTTGAAGAATATTATAAGAAACTTGCTGAAAATGATGTGCGCATGGCCGTCTGTGATTATGAGACTGCCAGGAAATTTAACAAAGCTGCTGAAGCAGCGGGCAAAAAAGGTCTGATCCATCTGGCTGCGGATACCGGCATGACCAGGATCGGATTTAAGGACAGCGAAGAGAGTCTGGAGGAAATCCGCAGAATTGCAGCTCTTCCCAATGTGGAAATTGAAGGTTTATTCACTCACTTTGCAAGAGCAGATGAATACGACCGTACCCCGGCAATGGTTCAGCTGAAACGATATCTTGATTTTGCGGATCTTCTGGAAAAAAATGGAATCCATATTCCACTGCATCACTGTTCCAATAGTGCCGGAATAATCCGTGTACCGGAAGCCAACCTGAATATTGTCCGTGCCGGAATTACCATTTATGGAATTTATCCCTCTGAGGAAGTGGAAAAAGACATTGTAATGCTGAAACCTGTAATGTCCCTAAAGAGTCATGTTTCCTACGTGAAAGATGTGGAGCCGGGGGTTCAGGTAAGCTACGGTGGAACCTACACGACAGATCATGTTACAAAGATGGCGACGATTCCTGTTGGATATGCAGATGGATACCCAAGAATGCTTTCTAATAAAGGCTGGGTTCTGATTCATGGAAAAAAAGCGCCGATCTGTGGCAGAGTCTGTATGGATCAATTTATGGTAGATGTGACAGAAATCCCGGATGTAAAGACAGGGGATGAAGTGACACTGCTTGGAAAAGATGGGGATGAGGTTATCAGTGCAGATACACTGGGAGATCTGTCCGGCCGTTTTTCTTATGAATTTGTATGTAATATCAGCAAACGTGTGCCAAGAATCTATATCCGCGATGGGAAAGAGTGCGGCGAGCTGACATATTTTGACTGAGCATACCCAGACAAATTGTGACGCGTATCCTTTGGAAAGCCTTTTGCAGGTATGCGTCAGGTAAGAACAATATAGACGGAAAGGGTTCCGTTACCGGCTTTTATAAGAACCCGTAACGAATTACGGGAAAAATACCACACATGTATACACATGAAAAAAGTTGGAAATACTTATTTTCAGAAAAGTAAAAGTAAAACGGAGTGTGAATTGTGTGGTAATTAAAAGAGGGGATATTTTTTATGCGGATCTTCGGCCCGTGGTGGGAAGCGAGCAGGGAGGTATCCGACCGGTACTTATTATTCAGAATGATGTAGGCAACAGACATAGTCCTACCGTGATCTGCGCAGCGATTACATCCAAAATGAACAAGGCGAAGCTGCCCACCCATATTGAGATTGATGCATCGGCCTATGGAATTGAAAAAGATTCTGTAATTTTGTTAGAACAGCTTCGCACCATTGACAAGAGAAGATTAAAAGATAAAGTATGTCACCTGGACGGTCCTATGCTTGACAAGGTGAACCATGCTCTTGAAATCAGCCTGGAGCTTACATTCTCTTGACGAAAAGAAACTTTAGTGATATAGTTGTAAAGTCTCAGCGGCATTGACTGCCGCAATTGCACATTCGTGCTGCTGTGGAATAAGGAAGCAGCAGTATGTTTTCGTTACTGTGAAGATAATAAGCAGTAACGCTGTCTAGGAGGAACAAAGGTTTAATATATGGAATCTGGCAGTAGTATGCCCCTGGCGGGCTTTGTCATTTTATTATTGCTTTTGTGGCTGAATGGTATTTTTTATGGATTTTCAGCTGCAGTGCACAATCTGAGCGAAAACGAAGTGGAGAAACGGGCGCAGGAAGGAGATAAGAAAGCAGTCTTTCTTCTTTCCCTGATCAACAATCCTGTTTCATTTGTCAATGCGATTCCGCTGATTGTTATGGCTTCCGGAGTCTGTTTCGGAGCATTTATCGTTCCATGGGCTACCGAGACCTTTCATCCCTACATAAAGCATTTGGCTGCATTGATCCTGGTGCTTGCACTGGTGATCATTCTGCTTGCGTCTCTTGGTATTCTTACATTCAGGAGAATCGGAACCTATCACCCGGAAAAATATGCATATCGGTATATGAAGATTGTAGGATTTTTTACCAGGATCCTGTATCCTTTTACTATGTGCGTAACCTTTATTGCCAAGCTGGCAGCAAGGCCATTTGGTGTTGCTTTTAATCAGTCAGAGGATCCGGTGACGGAGGAAGAGATCATTTCCATTGTAGATGAAGCCCATGAGCAAGGTGTCATTGAGGAAAACGAAGCAGAGATGATCCAGAATATCATGGAGTTTACGGACACTGAAGCCAAGGACATTATGACGCATCGCAAGAATGTGATCGCATTTGATGAGGAGGACAATCTTCAGACCATTGTGGATACCATGCTTGAGGAAGGAAATTCCCGTTATCCTGTATTTAGAGAGACGATAGATAATATAGTAGGAATTATTCATTATAAAGATGCTTTGAAATTTCTCACCAGGAATTCCTGGGCGAAGTTCAAACCCCTTAAGGATCTGCCGGGATTGATCAGAGAAGCTTCTTTTATTCCGGAGACAAGGGGAATCAGTGATCTTTTCAAATCCATGCAGATGAAGAAAATTCATATGGCAGTGGTAGTGGACGAGTATGGACAGACTTCAGGAATTGTCTCAATGGAAGATATTCTGGAGGAAATCGTAGGAGATATTCTGGATGAATACGATGAAGACGACAGTACGTTCCGGACGCAGAAGGATAACAGTGTGATCATTGACGCACTGGCGTATCTGGAAGATGTAGCGGAAGAGCTTGGAATTGATTTCGGTAAAGTGGAATTTGAGACCTTAAATGGTTATCTGACGAATCTTCTTGGACATATTCCCACAGAAGATGATCTGGATAAAGAAATTGTTGTAAACGGCTACCGTTTCAGAATTCTTTCCCTTGGCAACAAAACCATCGGAAAGGTGCGGGCCGAAAAGATAAAAAAAGAACCAAAAGGAGAGGATAAGAAATGTCAGGACATTCAAAATTCGCAAACATAAAGCACAAGAAAGAAAAAAACGATGCTAAAAAAGGAAAAATCTTTACCATCATCGGTCGTGAGATCGTAATGGCTGTTAAAGCAGGTGGTCCGGATCCGAACAACAATGGTAAGCTTCGTGACGTTATTGCAAAGGCAAAGGCAAACAACATGCCAAACGATACCATTGAGCGTGGTATTAAGAAAGCAGCCGGTGCTGATTCCGCAGACAGTTATGAGAAAGCTGTATACGAAGGATATGGTCCGAATGGTGTTGCCATCATCGTTGAGACTCTGACTGATAACAAGAACCGTACAGCCAGCAATGTAAGAAACGCTTTTACAAAGGGTAACGGAAGCATTGGAACCCAGGGCTGTGTATCCTATATGTTCGATCAGAAGGGTCAGATCATCATCGACAAGGAAGAGTGCGAGATGGACGCTGACGAACTGATGATGACCGCTCTTGATGCAGGTGCTGAGGATTTCAACGAAGAAGAGGACAGCTATGAAGTTCTCACTGCTCCGGATGATTTAGGTGCAGTACGCGAGGCTCTTGAGGCCGCAGGTATTCCGCTTCTTGAGGCACAGGTTGCCATGATCCCGCAGACAACTGTTGAACTGACAGATGAGAAATCCCTTAAGGATATCCAGAGAATCCTTGATCTTCTGGATGATGACGACGATGTAACAGATGTATGGCATAACTGGGACGAATAATTTAATCAGATTTGCAGATACTACCTCCATACGATTGTGTGGAGGTATTTTTTATGCAGCAAAGAGAGGATAATGAAGCAGAAAGTGAAAAAAAAGAATCTGTAGAAAAAGAAGAACAGCAAAATAAGCAGATCCGTGATATGGGACAGGTTATTTTAAATGAGAATTCCAATAAATACAAAGTGGAACTTCTGACGATCATCGGTGAGGTAGAGGGGCACGAATCGGCGCCGTCTCACAGCAAAACTACCAAATATGAGCATGTTTTGCCAAAGCTTGCCATGATCGAGGATGACAAGTCTGTGGACGGGCTTCTGGTTTTGCTTAATACTGTGGGCGGTGACGTGGAAGCTGGTCTTGCCATTGCAGAGATGATCGCCTCTTTAAGCGTGCCCACAGTGTCCCTGGTACTTGGAGGCGGTCACTCCATTGGTGTTCCCATGGCTGTATCTGCAGATTATTCTTTTGTAGTTCCCAGTGCCACCATGGTGATCCACCCTGTTCGCACAAATGGCATGTTTATTGGCGTCGCCCAGTCCTACCGCAACATGGAGAAAATCCAGGACCGGATCACCACCTTCATTTCCAGTCACACTCACATGTCCCAGGAAAGACTGGAAGAACTAATGCTGGACACTACGCAGCTGGTAAAAGATGTGGGAACTATGTTAGAAGGTCCGGAGGCAGTGAAAGAAGGTCTAATCGATGAAGTTGGAGGAATGAAAGAAGCTCTTGGGAAATTATATGATTTAATTGGGAAAGAGAAAAGCAAATCCCCTGAAAAATGAAAAATTATACATTTTTTGGAAAAAATATAAGAAAAACAGGAGAATTTTATTTTACTAACCTGTCTTTTTGTGCTATAGTGTTATAGGATATGACCGACACAAGTGTCCATACAGCGGACATATACATGAAGTGACGGTTAAATATAGGTTACTGCCCGCGGAGTGAGCAGCAACAAATATAGTACTTCAGGAGGGAACTATGTATAAGATACTCAACGCAGAGAAACTTTCTGCAAATGTTTTTCTTATGGATGTGGAAGCTCCTCGTGTGGCTAAGCATTGTCTGCCTGGCCAGTTCGTCATCGTGAAAATGGACGAAGTAGGAGAGAGAATTCCGCTTACAATCTGCGACTATGATGCAGAGAAAGGTACTGTAACAATCGTTTTCCAGCCGGCTGGTGCTTCAACAACCAGAATGGCTCAGCTGAAAGCAGGCGATTACTTCGAAGATTTTGTTGGACCTCTGGGACAGCCATCTGAGCTTTGCCATGAAGATCTCGAAGAGCTTAAGAAGAAAAAAATCGTTTTCGTAGCAGGTGGTGTTGGTACAGCTCCTGTATATCCTCAGGTGAAATGGCTTCACGAGCATGGCATTACCGCTGATGCGATTGTTGGTGCCAAGACAAAGGATCTCCTTATTCTTGAGGACAAGATGAAAGAAGTATGTAATCTGTATGTTACTACAGATGATGGTTCTTATGTACGTAAAGGTATGGGTACAGATGTACTTCGTGACCTTGTGCAGAATCAGGGCAAAGAGTATGATCTCTGCGTTGCAATCGGACCGATGATCATGATGAAATTTGTCTGCCTGTTAACAAAAGAACTGAACATTCCTACAGTTGTCAGCATGAACCCGATCATGGTAGACGGAACCGGTATGTGCGGAGCCTGTCGTTTAATGGTTGGCGGCGAAGTGAAATTTGCCTGCGTAGACGGACCGGAATTTGATGGACATAAAGTTGATTTCGACCTTGCCATGAAGAGACAACAGATGTATAAGACCGAAGAGGGACGTGCTCTTCTGAAGCTTCAGGAAGGCGATACCCATCACGGCGGATGCGGACATTGTGGAGGTGACAAATAATGGCAGATGTATTAAAGAAAGTACCAGTCAGAGAGCAGGCTCCTAAGGTTCGTGCTACTAACTTTGAAGAGGTTTGCCTTGGTTACAATAAAGAAGAGGCAATGGAAGAAGCAAACAGATGCCTTGGCTGTAAGAAAGCAAAATGTATGGAAGGATGCCCGGTATCTATCAATATCCCAGGCTTCGTTCATGAAGTAAAAGAAGGAAACTTTGAAAAAGCTTACCAGATCATCGGTGAGTCCAGTGCTCTTCCGGCTGTTTGCGGACGTGTATGTCCTCAGGAGACACAGTGCGAGGGTAAATGTATCCGCGGTCTGAAAGGGGAAGCTGTTTCCATTGGTAAACTGGAGCGTTTCGTTGCTGACTGGGCGAAGGAGAATGGTATCAAACCAGTTCCGGCTGCACAGAAGAACGGACATAAAGTTGCAGTGATCGGTTCCGGTCCTTCCGGACTTACCTGCGCCGGAGATCTTGCAAAGATGGGTTACGATGTAACAATCTTCGAGGCACTTCACAAAGCTGGTGGAGTTCTTGTTTATGGTATTCCGGAATTCCGTCTTCCAAAAGACAAAGTAGTTGCAGCAGAGGTTGAGAACGTAAAATCTCTGGGTGTTAAGATTGAGACCAACGTTATCATTGGTAAATCCGTAACAATCGACGAGCTTCTTAAAGATGAGGGCTTTGAGGCTGTATTTATCGGATCCGGTGCCGGACTTCCTATGTTCATGGGAATCCCGGGTGAGCAGGCTAACGGTGTATTCTCCGCTAACGAGTACCTGACACGTAACAACCTTATGAAAGCATTCCGTGAGGATTATGATACTCCAATCGCACATGGCAAGAAGGTTGCTGTTGTTGGTGGTGGTAACGTTGCTATGGACGCTGCAAGAACTGCACTTCGTCTTGGCGCAGAGGTACATATTATTTATCGTCGTTCAGAAGCAGAGCTTCCTGCACGTAAAGAGGAAGTTCATCACGCAAAAGAAGAGGGCGTACAGTTTGATCTTCTCTGCAATCCTGTTGAGATCCTTACAGATGACAAAGACTGGGTAACCGGTATTAAATGTATCCGTATGGAGCTTGGCGAGCCGGACGCTTCCGGAAGAAGACGCCCTGTTGAGATTCCTGGTTCTGAGTTTACCATCGACGTTGATACTGTTATCATGTCCCTTGGTACAAGCCCGAACCCGCTGATTTCTTCTACAACCATCGGTCTTGATGTAAACAAGAGAAAATGTATCATTGCTGACGAAGAGTTTGGTAAGACTTCAAAAGAAGGCGTATATGCTGGTGGAGATGCTGTTACAGGTGCTGCCACTGTTATCCTTGCTATGGGAGCAGGTAAAGCAGGTGCACGCGGCATCGATGAGTATATTAAGAGCAAATATGCAAAATAAAAGCTGCTGGCCTCAAAATGGACAGTAACAAATATATGCACCTTTTTTCTGAGAAGTAAGAAGGTATGAGTTCCCTGTCTGGGATTTCGGTTTGAAATCTCAGGCAGGGTTTTTTCTATATATTATAGCGTGTTTGAAAAATCATTCCTGCAATCTGCAGACAAAACAGTCGTTCGATTAAAGTTGTATCTTTGCCTGCTTTGTGGTATAATAGGTACGCTTGACGGGTTTTCGCGGCCCGTCTTATCCCAAAGAAAAGGAAATATTGAATATGTCAGTTTTACAGGCGATTTTATTAGGAATTGTTCAGGGAATCACGGAGTTTCTTCCTGTGAGCAGTTTCGGACATCTGGCAGCCATAGAAAATGCAATGGGAATTACACGAAACACTGCAGTCCTTTTTGAAGTGCTTCTTCACATAGGCACGATGGTGGCAGTTTTTTTTGCATTCCATGAGGATCTTCGCCGGATCGGAGAGGAGCTTCTGGGCATGATCATGGATATAATCGGGAATGTAAATATCTATTTTCACAACAGGAAAACCGGTGAGAATCTCCACTATGCCAGAGTGGTGCACGGAACATACCGTAAATTTACAGCGATTATGGCTGTATCATTTATTCCCACAGCATTGCTTGGATACATTTGCAGAAGACTGGTGACAAGAGCGGCGATTTCCCCGCTTCTTCCAGGAGCATGTATCCTTGTGACAGGAGTGTTTCTTCTTGTGACAGACCTCAGTAATATCGGTGGAATCAAGACACCGAAAGATGTGACTTATGACAATGCCATGTGGATTGGAATTTGTCAGGGGATTTCCGTATTTCCAGGTATATCCAGATGTGGAATGACGATTTGTGCAGGCTTATTATGCGGTTTCAGCAGGAAATTTGCAGTGAAATATTCTTATCTTATCAGCATTCCGGCAGTTCTGGGCTCTCTTTTTCTGGAGCTTGGACAGTTTACCACGCCAAAGATGAGTGTGTCTCTTGGATTTACCTATGTCTTTGGTATGATCGTGGCGGGAGTAGTTGGATATTTTATGATACGCAATCTGCTCCGCATTTTGCAGCATGCGAAACTGCGCTATTTCGCATTTTACTGTTTTGTGGCAGGAGCCATAGCGCTTATTAGCAATTTTGCATAACTGTCCGGCAGGAAAGCTTACAGAAACACGGATCGGTTACAAATTTGCCTGATGAAGGGGGAACTTTTTAATGGCAGCGTCTAATACGCCGAAGAAATCAACAACCAAACGTGGTACATCCGCGAAGAAAAAATCTTCCGCACGTACTCAGTCTAAAAAGAATACAGCAGGAAAGCAATCAATATCCAGCGGCTTTCAGACGGAAATCATACTTCTGGTGCTGATGGCGGCAGCGATCATTCTTATGGTAAGTTGTGTCGGACTTGGTGGAAATGTCGGAGGAAGCATCAGCAAGGTACTCATGGGAGTAATGGGACTGATGGCTTATATTTTTCCCGTTGTACTTTTTATTATGGCAGCATTTCTGATCTCCAATAAGGGAAATGTGCTTGCTTATAAAAAAACAGCCGCCGCCGCAGTTCTGTTTCTGATCTGCTGTGGACTGGCACAGCTTTTTACAGAAGGCTATACAGAGAGTACAACTCTTGCAGAATATTACAGGATTAGTTCTGAGTATCGTACTGGTGGCGGAGCCATTGGAGGCGCAATCTGTATTTCTACAATCTCCGCATTTGGAACCATCGGTGCTTATGTGATCATTGTACTTGTGATCCTGGTATGTTTGATCCTGATCACGCAGCATTCTTTCCTGGGATTTTTGTATAAGGTTTATGATAAGATCCTGGAAGCTGTGAAGGGGCAGCAGGCGCTCTATCAGGAGGGAGCACCGGAGCGTCAGCTGAAGAAGCAGCTGAAAGTCCAGCAGCGCCAGCTGGCAGCCCAGGAGCGCCGTGAGAAAAGGATGCAGGAGCTGGAAGCTGCACTTGCCGAAGAAGGGATTGCTTCAGATATGGTGGAAGAACCATCCCGTTTTGAGAAAAAGGCAGCCAAACAGAAAGGGAAAAAGGCTTCCAGGACAGCTGGAAATGATTCCAGGGCAAATTCCCGGATGAGAATGCGTGGAAATAACCAGACCCGGGGCAGAAGAGGAGAAAACCTGGATTCTACAAGCTTTCTTGCAGGGACAGATTTATTTGAAGATAGAAATTCCGAGGAAAGCGGGGAATCTGTGGATCAGGAATTTCCTTTAAATCCAGAGAATGCCATGAATCCGGGAGATGCAGGATCACTGGAGAATATGACTACAGTGAATGGAGAATTTTCCGAGAGTGCTTCTGCTCAGAATCTTCCGATTAATACAGGAAAGTATGTGGATATCAGTGAGTATCGGGTCCAGGATGATAATCTGTCAATTGATGACAGAGAATCACAGGAGGAAACACAGCTGCAGTTTGCAATTCACCGTTCTGAGCCAGAGCAGTCAGACGAGCCAGATCTGAATACGAGCGCCTCCTCTGGACAAGATGATCCTGTACCGTCATATTCTATGGAAAAGGATACCACGGAAGAGGACGGTACTGTCTATATGAAAAATCCAGTTAGCAGTGACCAACCAGCTGAGGCAGAGGAAGAAGAAAACAGTTATGATGGAGTGGATTTTAATGAAGCTATGGCTACCATGCAGAATGCAGTTGCTTTGACGAGAGATACTTCTGGCGCAGCAGGTGGCGCTGCCCATGGATCTCCGGCAACTTCTGGCTTCCACTCTTCTGAAGCTTCTGACGAAATGGCAGCGGGGAATGGAGTTTCGGATGAAACTACTTCCCGTCAGTCGGCGAAGAATCCTAAGTCTTCCAGGCAGGAGATTGCCAACGGAATTGTAAATATCCAGCATGAGATCAAAACCCAGGAAGCGGCGGTGAAAAAGGAATATCAGTATCCGCCTGTGAATCTTCTGAAACGTGGAAATGGGAAATCCCAGGGAGATTCTGATTCCCATCTTCGAAAGACAGCTCAGAAATTACAGGAAATCCTGTATAATTTCGGAGTAAATGCCAAGGTTACAAACGTAAGCTGCGGACCTACAGTTACCAGGTATGAGCTGCAGCCGGAAATGGGTGTAAAGGTAAGCAAGATCGTAGGTCTCTCTGATGATATCAAGCTGAATCTTGCCGCGCCGGATATCCGTATCGAAGCTCCGATCCCGGGTAAAGCAGCTGTAGGTATCGAGGTGCCAAATAAAGAACACAGTGCGGTTATGCTCCGTGATCTGATCCAGAGCCCGGAGTTTATGAATGCCAAATCCAAGCTGGCTTTTGCTGCTGGTAAAGATATTGAGGGTAAGACGATCGTGGCAGATATTGCCAAGATGCCCCACCTTCTGATCGCAGGTTCCACCGGATCTGGTAAATCTGTTTGTATCAATACACTTATTATCAGTATTTTATATAAAGCCAAGCCAGACGAGGTTAAGCTGATCATGATTGACCCGAAAGTGGTAGAGCTTAGTGTTTATAATGGTATCCCGCATCTGTTCATTCCGGTTGTCACAGATCCGAAGAAAGCTGCGGGGGCTCTGAACTGGGCAGTAAATGAGATGAGTAACCGTTACAATACTTTTGCAGAGTATGGGGTACGAAATCTGGAAGAGTTTAACCGCAAGATTGAGAAGATGAAGTTCCCGGAGGGAGAGCAGCGCCCTGAGAAAATGTGTCAGATCGTCATTATCGTAGATGAGCTTGCAGACCTTATGATGGTTGCACCAGGGGATGTGGAGGACGCTATTTGTCGTCTGGCCCAGCTGGCCCGTGCTGCAGGCATCCATCTGGTTATTGCTACCCAGAGACCGTCTGTCAATGTTATTACCGGTCTTATTAAGGCGAACATGCCGTCACGTATTGCCTTTGCTGTCACTTCCGGTGTGGACTCCAGAACCATTCTGGATATGAACGGCGCAGAGAAGCTTCTTGGTAAAGGAGATATGCTGTTTTATCCGCAGGGCTACCAGAAGCCTGCCAGACTGCAGGGAGCCTTTGTTTCAGATGACGAAGTCAGCAATATTGTGGATTTCCTTGCAGATAAAAATCCACGGACAGATTACGACAATAAGATTGAACAGCAGATGAACAATGCGGTTCTTACAGCTGGCGGAAGCTCCGGCGGCAATGAGCGGGATGTCTATTTCGAGCAGGCGGGTAAGTTCATTATTGAGAAGGAAAAGGCTTCCATCGGTATGCTGCAGAGAATGTATAAGATTGGATTTAACCGCGCAGCCCGTATTATGGACCAGCTGTGCGATGCAGGGGTTGTAGGACCGGAAGAGGGCACCAAGCCACGTAAGGTACTTATGTCTATGGAGGAATTCCAGACATATGTGGAAGAACATTTATAGGAAATTAATTCATGTTATGAAAATTTGTATATAAATAATAGCACAGAGCCTGTCTAAATACGTTTAAAATAAACTATGAGGACGGATTATCAGAAGTATGAATTGGAGTAATAGTTAAGAAAATATAATACATGTAAAGGAGACAATAAAAATGGTAAAACATATGGTAATGTGGTCATTTAAAGAAGAGATTCCTGAGGAGAAGAAGCCTGAATTAAAAGCACAGATCAAAGAACATCTTGAAGGTCTGGTTGGTGTTGTGCCAGGGCTCATTAAGGCAGAGGTTGTTACAGACCTTCTTCCATCCAGCACACGTGATTTGTGCCTGATCACTGAGCTGGAGAGCGCTGAGGCACTGGCTGCCTATGCAGTAAATCCGAATCATGTTCATGTTGCGGACACTTACGTAAGACCAAATGTATGCGACCGTGTAGCAATGGACTTTGAGGTGTAAATGGAAATTCGTATTATCACAGTTGGAAAAATTAAAGAGAAATACCTGAATGACGGAATTGCAGAGTACGCCAAGCGCCTTGGCCGCTACTGTAAGTTGAATTTTATCCAGGTGCCAGATGAGAAGACTCCGGATAAAGCTTCCGATGCGCTGAACCGTCAGATCAAAGAGACGGAGGGCAATCGGCTTCTTAGCCATATTCGCGATACAGATTATGTGATTGCACTTGCTATAGAGGGTAAAATGCTGGATTCTGTAGAGCTTTCTGACCTGATTGCCAGATTAGGCGTTCAGGGAAAAAGCAGCATTGCCTTTGTGATCGGAGGATCACTTGGGCTTTCTGATGCTGTTTTGAAACGGGCAGATTATAAGCTCAGTTTTTCAAGAATGACGTTTCCGCATCAATTGATGCAGATGATTCTGTTGGAACAAATTTACAGGGGATATCGGATTATGAATCATGAGCCTTATCATAAATAATGAGATTTCATTTTTGTAAAGTTCCATAAATGATAATTACAGACACAAGAACTCCCAGATGTTAGAGCATGTTCGAGACAGCTAACATCCGGGAGTTTATTAGTTTACACGAGCAATCAGTCAAAACCTAAAGCCGACGTTTGTGTAAGTTTCTGGCGATTGCTGCCATAACGCGCAAAACGTGTGGTGTACGGTTTGTTAAAGCTTGCAATATATTTGAAGATAAATTTGGAAGTGGTACTTAAATTCCACTTGTACGGATAGATTCCACAGCCTCTTTGATTTTCTCTGGTGGAAGTACCAGCGCGAAGCGCACATATCCTTCCCCATGAGGACCAAAGCTTGCGCCAGGAGTAACGATGACACCGGCTTTTTCCATTAATTCCATACAGAATGCCATGCTGTCCGTGCGTTTTCCCGGAAGCTTTGCCCATACGAACATAGTTCCTTTGCCGTTTGGCTTCTCCCAGCCAATGGAAGCAAGTCCGTCGCATAGAGCATCACGGCGTGCCTGGTATTGTCTGCATTGTTCTTTTACGCTGTCAAGAGGTCCCTCAAGAGCAGCGATAGCAGCTTTCTGGATTGGCAGGAACATACCGAAATCGATCTGGCTGCGAAGCTTTTTAAGAGCAGAGATGATTTCTGGATTTCCAATGAGAAAGCTGATTCTGGCGCCGGTTACGTTAAAGGATTTGGAAAGGCTGAAAAACTCAACACCAACCTCCCGCGCACCAGGAGTGGCAAGAAAACTTCCACCTTCCTCACCATCAAAGATAATGTCGCTGTATGCATTATCATGGATAATTAAAATATCGTATTTTTTTGCAAATGCAACAATTTCTTCATAAAGTCCTGGTGTGGCAATGCTTCCTACCGGGTTGGATGGAAGAGAGACTACCATGTAACGGGATTTGCGAGCCACATCTTCTGGAATATCCTTTACATATGGCAGGAAATCATGCTCTGCTACAAGCGGGTAGTAGTAAGGAACTGCGCCTCCTAATTTGCTTCCTGCTGCGAAAACCGGATAGCACGGATCTGGAAGAAGAACCACGTCTCCCTCGTCGCATAAAGTCATGCCAAGATGTCCCATGCCTTCCTGACTGCCATAAACGGACATTACCATATCCGGTGTGATTTCCACATGGAAGCGCTTCTTGTAATATGCACAGACCGCATCCAGAAGCTCAGGCAGATCGCGGAGACTGTAACGCCAGTTCTGATCGTCAGCAGCAGCTTCCATCAGTGCTTTCT
Organism: Blautia faecis; assembly: GCF_027662325.1. Lineage (NCBI taxonomy): Bacteria > Bacillati > Bacillota > Clostridia > Lachnospirales > Lachnospiraceae > Blautia > Blautia faecis. The sequence goes on from NZ_JAQDKY010000005.1 coordinate 122,605, forward strand.
TAATATGATCCGGTGTATGGAAATCCGGCGTTCCAACACTCATGTTGTAGATCTTCTTTCCCTGTTTCTCAAGTTCAAGCCGCCTTTCATTGAGCGCGGCAAAAATTTCATCTCCAAATAAATTCAGTCTTTTGGAAAAATTCATCGTAAGTAAGCCTTCTTTCTCTCAAAATGCCAAACCAATAGGTTTATGCTAAAATCCTGTTTATTTTATCACAGTACTACAACAGAGTGCAAGACAAAAATGTATTTTCGGGAAAGACATTTGTATTGCTAATAGCAAACGAAAATGGATGGCTGCCGTGCACTGCCAGATTTAGGGGTAAAGTTCTTTTTTGTATAAATTTTAGAAAAAAATAGCAGCAGACACTTAAGCGGGCATTGTCTAAAAATAGAGAAACGTGTATAATTGGCTATATCAAACCAAGGGAGGAAAAGAAAATGAAGAAGTTTCTCGAAGAATTTAAGGAATTTTTTGCATGGTGAAAGCTCTGAATAAAGCAGCTGAGAAAATCCCCCCCCTTGATTTGAATAAAAAGACATGCGAGGACATAAATGAAAGACTACATGGCCCCTATGGAGGGCGTGACAAACTTTGTATACCGCCGGACTTATCACCGGTTTTATCATCCCATGGATAAATATTTTACTCCGTTTATTTCTGCCAAGCCGAAGAAAAACCTGAGCTTCCAGGAAATTTGCGAGGTGTCACCGGAGCGGAATGAGGGAATGTACGTGGTTCCCCAGATCCTGACCTGCAATGCAGATGATTTTATCCGTACTGCCCAGCTTTTGAAAGATGATTACGGACACCAGGAAGTGAACCTGAATCTTGGTTGTCCTTCTGGAACAGTTACAGCGAAGGGAAAGGGTGCCGGATTTCTGGCAGAGCCCCAGAAGCTGGATCAGTTCCTGGATCAGATTTTTTCGAAACTTGATATGAAAATTTCCATAAAGACCAGAATTGGAACTCACTACGAGGAAGACTGGGAGTATCTGCTGGCCATTTATGAAAAATATCCCATTCATGAACTGATCATCCACCCAAGGATTCAGACAGATATGTATCGCGGAGTGCCGCGGCTCGGAGCTTATGAGAAGGCTGTAAACCGTCTGAAAATGCCACTTTGCTATAATGGGAATCTGTTTTCTGCAGCTGATTATAAGCGGATTACAGAGCGTTTTCCAGACACTTGCTGCTTCATGTATGGAAGAGGGCTGATCACGAATCCGGGGCTGGTAACTGAGATCCGGGAAGGCATTCGTCCGAATAAAAAGACAGTAAGAGAATTCCATGATTGTCTTTTCGAAGAGTATCGGGAACTTCTTTCCGGCGAACGGAATGTGCTGTTCCGTATGAAAGAATTATGGAGCTATATGGCCGTTAATTTTACAAATTATGAGAAATATGCCAAGAAAATCAAGAAATCCCAGCATCTGTCAGAGTATTCGTCTGTGGTATCCAGTTTGTTTGCAGAGCAGGATTTGATAGATTAAGTATTTTGGATATTTAGAACGCTGAAAGGATCCCCCTTGGCGGGCTAAATAGCAATAAATAATTCGAAAGAGGAATAACATGTTAAATACCGATCGTTTTGAAGAATTTATATCTCAGTATCCCATTTATGAATACCGCCTTGTGGATACTGCTGAAATAGAGGTAAGGGAGCGGGTGCGGATCATCTGCAAACAGGAGTGTGAGCGCTATGGCACCACCTGGGCCTGTCCCCCTGCTGTGGGCAGCCTGGAAGAATGTGGGAAGCGAATCCACAGTTATCCAAATGGAATTCTTTTTTCCAGTGTGGCAGAGGTTTCTGATGTGATGAACATGGCGGAAATGCTTGCCACCCGAGATGCTCACGAGGAGCTGACTACAGAGGTAGCCGGATTTTTGAAAGGGGAGGGATTTGAGACATTTACCCTGTCCACTGAATCCTGCGATCTTTGCGAGCATTGTGCCTATTTAGACGGAAAGCCCTGTCGCTTCCCTGAGAAAATGCATCCCTGCCTGGAAAGTCACGGTGTAGTGGTAAATGAGCTGGTAGAGCATCATTCCATGGAATATAATCTTGGCGGAAATACCATTCTGTGGTTTTCTCTGGTGCTTTTTCGCCAGAGAGCGTGATCTGTTAACTGTAAATCAGAATGAAAAGAAAACCTCCCGCATAAGCTAGAGATAAAGACCGGGAGGCTTTTTTTATGTCTGTATCAGAACGTTTTATGACAGCTATGGAACTTCCTGGTGACCTGTCCTGTAAAGCCCCTATTATAACGATTACCGGACCGTCGCAGGTACAGATTGAAAATTATAAAAGCATCTTATCCTATACAAGCGAGAAATTAATCGTGGTTACCTGCCAGGGACGCGTGATCCTTCAAGGGAAAAATCTGGAAATATTTCATTACACTACTTGGGAAATGGAAATAAAAGGGCAGATTTTGTCGGTAATGTTAGAGCGTGTTTGAAAAATCATTCCCGCAGTCTGCAAGCTCCGGTTTGCGGTATATTTCACCTGAATTCAGTTGCCGTCCGGCAGTACATCGTAAATCCAATATAAATGGAGGCGAGATTAAAATGAATAACCCCGAAAAAATACTCCATGGATTTTTAGAACTTTCAGTATCCGGTGACCAGCTGGAACGCTTCCTGAATTTGTGCCACGCCAGAGCTGTCTCTTTGGAAAGAATCCGTTATCTGTCAGAAAAAAACATAACAACTCGCATTTCCATAAATGATTTCCGAAAACTCCTTCCCATACATAGAAAGACCAGAGTCCGTATCCATATTCTAAAAAAAAGAGGTCTGCCGTTTTTACTGCTCAGAATCCAAAAACGAAAGTGCTTTACAGCCGGGTTACTTCTTTGTGTGGTCTTGCTGCTCTGGCTCTCTGGCCACATCTGGAATATCCACATTGATGGAAATGTAAAAAATTCCACCCCTCAGCTTCTGGAATTTCTGAACCAGCAGGGAATTACCCATGGGATCCGTAAAAATCAGGTTAACTGTACCCGGATTGCCGACCTTCTCAGGAAAAACTACCCGGATATTACTTTTGTTTCTGCCAGGGTTCAGGGTACCCGGCTTCTTCTTACCATTCAGGAAGAAAACCTCACAGAAGATATCCAGCAAACCAACTCCCCATGCAATCTGATTTCCGACCTGGATGGAAAAATTGTGAATATGGTTATCAGAAATGGAACTCCACTTGTTAAAACTGGAGACATTTGCAAACAAGGTGATATTCTGGTATCTGGCGAGGTGCCGATCCTGAACGACAGTCAGGAAGTTGTACGTGTGGAATACGTTCCGGCAGACGCAGACATCTATGTGCGTCATCAGATTGCCTATTATCAGGAGGTCCCCCTTTCCTATGAAAAAAAGGTTCAAAGCGGCACTTCAAAAACCAGCTGGTATTTTCGTGTTGGTGACTTCGTTTTTGGCGCAGATACAGGAAAAAAATCCAGATATATAACCTCAACGGAAGAAATCCCCTGGAAACTTACCGAGAATTTCGTCCTTCCTTTTTCCCTGGGAAAAATCACCCGAACACCTTATAAGATACAGAGCACAGTTTACACGAAAGAACAGGCTCAGAAGAAAGCAGTGCAGCAGCTGAGAATATATGAACAAAAACTTCTGAATAAAGGAATCCGGATTGCAGATTCCCGGTTGTCTGTCACATTTGACAGTACAAATTGTACTGTGCAGGGTACATTGACAGTAGATGAAAAAAGCGGAAAGAAGCAGAATATAGAATTCAGTCAGGAATCATAAGTGTTGAAAAACAATCTTTAGAGTGGTATACTTTTACCCAGAGATATTTTTGAACAGACACAAGGAGGAGCAGTTTTTGAAATCCACGAATATAGAGATTGACTCATTAGATATTTTACAGGAGCTTTTTGGAATCAATGATAAGCTGATCAAGGTGATTGAGAATCGTCTTGGCGTATCCATTACCCAGAGAAATTCCTGCATTACCGTAAGTGGGACTAATGACGGCAGGATACATTCAGCTGTGAATATTATTGAAGCCATGAAGGAAGCTCTTGAAAAACAGCAGCAGCTTTCCGTGGATATGATCCATCGTTTTCTGGATGAGACCGAGGAAGAGGATGACAGCGAGGAGGATATTGCAGACAGCACCCGCAAGGTGCTGGGGGATGCAGTGACTTTGAATTATAAGAATATTCCAATTCGAACTAAGACAATTGGACAGAAAAATTATATCACTGCTTTGAAGAACAATACGGTTACTATCTGTATCGGACCTGCCGGTACAGGTAAAACATACCTGGCAGTTGCTTATGCGGCAGAGCTGTACCGGAATGACGAGATTGAGAGAATCATTCTCAGCCGTCCGGCCATTGAAGCGGGCGAGAAGCTTGGTTTCCTTCCGGGAGATTTACAGGAGAAGGTTGATCCTTATCTGAAGCCGCTTTACGATGCACTAAATGACGTATTCGGGCCAGATCAGGCTGCGAAGTTAAGAGAACGGGGAATCATTGAGGTTGCACCTCTTGCATATATGCGAGGCCGTACTTTGAATAACAGTATGATCATCATTGATGAGAGCCAGAATGCCACACTTCCTATTTTGAAAATGGCACTTACCCGTATTGGTACTGGTTCTAAGATGATTCTTACCGGCGATGTAACACAGATCGACCTTTCCAAAGAGACGGATTCCGGACTTCAGAAGTGTGCTTCTATTTTGAAAAATGTAGACGATATTGCTACTATTTCCCTGACGAACCGTGATGTTGTCCGCTGCAAGATCGTGAAGGACATTGTTAAAGCATTTGAGAAAGAGGAAGCGAAAGCCCAGGAAAAGACCCAGAAGCGGGCAGTTCGGCGGACAAGCCGGTAATTGGGAAGCCAGGACAAAATTTTCAGTAAATGACAATCAATATCCTGTGGGAAGATTAATTTGAAACTGAAATGTGAATTTTACAGAATAATTCAAACAAAATAGTAAAATTGAACATATGGTGTCGCCTGTTTGAGAAATCAGGCAGATGTCATACAGGAGGAATAAGTTTTGGTAACAATAGAATACGAATGCGAGACCGATTTTGACCTTGGACTTGACTGTCCGGCGCTTGCGAAGATGGTTGCAGAGAAGGTGCTTGACATGGAGAAATGTCCATGGGATGCACAGGTAAATTTGGTTCTCACAGATAATGAAGAGATTAAAAGGGTAAATACAGAGTTCCGTGGCATTGAGAGAGCTACTGATGTTCTTTCTTTTCCAATGCTGCCATTTGAGACACCGGCAGATTATTCTGTGGCTGAAGATGATGAGTCCTGCTTTGATCTTGACAGTGGAGAGCTTCTTCTGGGAGATATTATGATTTCTGCAGAACGTGCTGCTGCCCAGGCAGAAGAGTATGGACACAGTGTAAAGAGGGAATTTTGCTTCCTAGTTGCACATAGTATGCTACACCTTCTGGGATACGATCACATGACTCCGGAGGAAGCCGCAGATATGGAAGCACGCCAGGCGAAGGCACTGGAGGAACTTGGAATTACCCGTTAAATTTTTTTGTGCATGACCCTATAACTGGAGAGGCTTTTGCTGTTTGCCGGTTACTGTTCACTGGTAACGTTCCGCGAGGTGTTTTTTGTGAACAAAGTTCACAGAAAACCCGAGAGTTGCGGCGCGAAATCATGCAAAGCATGATTTCTGTGCATCGCGAAGCGCGTTACTGTGAACGGAGTGAACAGTAACGTTTGCCGTGAATAAGTTACTATGAAAGTTCCGGATGGCAGTTGCAAAGCGACTGATTTTCATATAAGGTGATGTCATCAGCAGGTGGCATTACCATTCCGGATGTATTTATAAGTGGCGGTTTCTGCAGTTTCTGTTCAGTTAGAAGGTTAAATATATATGCATAAGGAGGAGAAGACATGAAGAAAAAAATATTTAAACTTCTCACAGGAATGTTGCTTTCCTGCGCACTTGCAGGATCCACAGTAGCGGTACAGGCAGAGGAAGCCGGGACAGATACCGTGAAGAGTTATCTTACCGGAGAGGATGTATCTGTCGGCATTGGCCACAGACGTCCCATCGCAGTTATGCTTGGCAACGATACCAATGGCGCTCCACAGAGCGGAACTGAGAACGCAGGAGTCATTTATGAAGCACCGGTAGAGGGAAGCATCACCCGTCTCATGGCGATCATCGAGGACTATGACAATATTCCAAGGATCGGTTCTGTGCGAAGCTGCCGTGATTACTTCCTGTTCTATGCAAATGAGTATGATGCCATCTATTCTCATTATGGACAGGCTGTATATGCACTTCAGTATCTGGACCAGCACCTGATCGACAATCTGAACGGACTTACACTTGGAAATGCTTACTATCGCAGCACTGACCGTGTAGCACCGCACAATGCTTACACTGATTTCTCCCATCTTCAGGCAGGAATCCAGAGCCAGGGCTATAGCCAGGATTATAAAGAGGACTATAATGGTCATTTCCAGTTTGCACCGGAAGGAACTGAGACAACCCTGGATGACGGAGTTTCTGCAAATGTTGTGAAGCTTGATAATTTCGCTTATAACCATCCGTGGTTTGAGTACAATGCAGAGACTAAGGAGTACAGCCGCTTCCAGTTTAATGCACCGCATATTGACCAGAACACAGGTAATCAGCTGACATGTGAGAATATTATTTTACAGTATTCCAACTATGTTCCATATGATCCAAATGGTTATCTGAACGTAGATACCCAGTCCGGAGGTGAGGGCAAATACATCACCAGAGGCAAGGCAATCGACATCCACTGGACAAAGGATTCCCAGTGGGGAATCACTCATTATTATGATTCCAATAATCAGGAGATTCAGCTGAATCCTGGAAAAACATGGGTCGAGATCGTGCTGAATGATTCTGTAGGTTCTGTGTCTTTACAGTAAAATAAATTAAAAATGGAGAGGGACGTCATAAGATAAGGCGTTCCTCTTTTGTATTTACGTGAAAAACATGCTCTAGAGCCTGTCTGCACGAGCGCATGATGCAAATGAACGCGTTTTGACTTGATTTGCAAAAGTGATAGGACGATCAAAACACGGTAGAGCTCTTTCAGACTATGCAATATTTTACAGAAACAATAATTCTACACGTTAAAATGTGAAATTTTTCTGAAATTAAGAACTGTTTACCTGAAACCATGGACGAAATGAAAAAAATGATGTAAGATAAGAAATTGATATGTATGAAAACTACATGGAAACATAATAACGGAGTTGACAAATAAAATGAATGATCGGGAAAGACTGAAAGATAAAAAACGTATTGTAATCAAGATTGGAAGTTCCTCTCTTACCCATGCTGAAACTGGCAAGCTGAATCTTCGGAAACTGGAGATTCTGGTAAGGGAATTGGGCGATCTTCGAAATCAGGGTAAGGATGTGGTTCTGGTATCTTCAGGAGCCATCGCTGTTGGAGCAGCAGCTCTTGGATTTAAAGAGAAGCCACAGGAGCCTCGTCAGAAGCAGGCGTGTGCAGCGGTTGGACAGGCCAGACTTATGATGATTTACCAGAAGCTGTTTGGAGAATACAATCAGATGGCAGGTCAGATCCTGATGACCAAAAATACCATGGTAAACAACGCCAACCGCAAAAATGCAGAGAACACGTTTAATGAGCTTTTATCCATGGGTGTGATCCCTATTGTTAATGAGAATGACTCTATTTCCACCTATGAGCTTCAGTCTCTGGAAAAATTCGGAGACAACGATACCCTTTCTGCAGTGGTAGCTGCTCTTATAGGGGCAGATCTTCTGATCCTTATGTCAGACATAGACGGACTTTTTACAGATGATCCGAATACAAATCCAGATGCGAAATTTATTGACATGGTAGAAACATTGGACGATGAACTTCTTAACATGGGAAAATGCTCCTCCGGAAGCAAAGTGGGCACTGGAGGAATGGCTACCAAGCTTACAGCTGCCAGAATTGCCACAGCTGCCGGTACCGACATGGTAATTGCCAATGGCGGCGATTTTCATAATATTCACCGCATTGTGGAGGGCGACCCCTGCGGTACATTGTTTGTTGGAAAGAAAAAGGAAGAGTTTTTCCTGATCGATTATATTGAAAAATTGCTGTAACTGTTCAGTATCTTCACAGTTACAATTGCTTTAAGTTTTTGTATAAATTAAAATTACATAGAACATTCTCAGGAGGAGTATATTATGGACAGCACAAAAATCGACAGAATCAACACCCTTCACCATAAGGCACAGAGCGTAGGCCTTACAGAAGAAGAGAAAAAAGAACAGGCAGAGCTGCGCAAGGAGTATATTGCCACCATTAAGATGAACCTTAGAAATCAGCTGGATAATATTGATGTAAAGGAAGCCGATGGTACGGTTGTGAATCTTGGAGAAAGATATGGAAGAAAAAAGACTCATTAGAAAGCAGATTTTTGCAGCCAGAAAGCAGTGCAGCGATGCGCAGGTAGAAGAATGGAGCCATCAGATTACAGATCAGGTGCTGAAACTCTCAGAGTTTGTGAAGGCTAAGCATATTCTGGCTTATGCAGATTACAATCATGAAGTAATGACCAGATATATCATTGAGGAAGCCTGGAAAGCAGGAAAAGAAGTGGCAGTCCCGAAGGTTGTGGGAAAGGATATGATTTTTTGCCGCCTTACTGATTTTTCTCAGCTAGAGCCTGGATATTTTGGAATTCCGGAGCCTGTCAGAGGCGAGATCGTGAAGTGGGAGGATGCTCTTATGGTCATGCCTGGTGTAGCTTTTGATCCTGAGAACAACAGAGTGGGATATGGCGGCGGCTTTTATGACCGCTTTTTAGAAAAACATCCTGATATTACCAGACTGGCAGTGGCTTTTGATTTTCAGATCCTTGATCTGGTGCCCACAGAACCTACGGACATTTGTCCTCAGATCATTGTGACACAGAGTAAAGTTTACCGGAGGGAGGACTTATAAATGAATGAAATGCTGGAAACTCTTGGCAGGAATGCCAAAGAGGCAGAAATCGTTCTTCGAAACCTTGATACAGCTAAGAAAAATCAGGTTCTGGAGGCTGTTGCAGACAGCCTTGTTGCAGATTCGAAAGCACTTCTTACAGCAAATGCCATTGATGTAGAGAATGGCAGGAAGAATCAGATGCCAGAAGGACTGGTAGACCGTTTGATGTTGACAGAAGCCAGAATTGCAAGCATGGCAGAGGGGCTTCGTCAGGTTGCGGCACTGGAAGATCCTATCGGGGAAGTGACCGGGATGAAAAAACGTCCCAACGGACTTCTCATTGGACAGAAGAGAGTCCCTCTTGGAGTGATCGGAATCATCTACGAGGCAAGACCAAATGTGACAGCAGATGCTTTTGCCCTTTGCTTTAAAACTGGCAACGTGGTGATCTTAAAGGGTGGTAGTGATGCCATCCATTCCAATACTGCTATTGTGGATTGCATCCGCAGAACCCTGGATGAGAATGGAATTACGAAAGATGCGATCCAGCTGATCTCTGATACTTCAAGAGAGACTGCCGGAGAATTCATGAAGATGAATGAATATGTGGATGTACTGATTCCACGAGGAGGCAAAGGTCTTATTAAAGCAGTAGTAAATAACAGCACGATTCCTGTAATCGAAACTGGTACCGGAAACTGCCATATTTATGTGGATGAGAGCGCAGATCTTCAGATGGCGGCAGACATTGTGATGAATGCCAAGACACAGCGGGTGGGTGTCTGCAATGCCTGTGAGTCTCTTCTGGTGCATGAGAAAGTGAAGGATGCTTTCCTTCCGGTTCTTGCAGAGCGCCTTCGGACAAAGAATGTGGAGATGCGTGCTGACGAGGAAGCGAAGGCTTTGATCCCAGACGCAGTCACTGCCACTGAGGAAGACTGGGGTACAGAATATCTGGACTATATACTTTCTATAAAAGTAGTTGGATCTGCAGATGAAGCGATTCGCCACATCAATCGCTACAATACAGGCCATTCAGAGGCAATTATTACCAGAGATTACAACAATGCCCAGAAATTCCTGGATGAAGTAGATGCAGCTGCTGTATATGTGAATGCTTCTACAAGATTTACGGATGGTTTTGAGTTTGGTTTTGGTGCCGAGATCGGAATCAGCACCCAGAAGCTTCATGCCCGTGGCCCCATGGGACTTCTGGCACTTACTTCCACAAAATATATCATTTATGGAAACGGACAGATTCGTCCTTAGGTTTGATTTTTGAACTGAGATATGTTATACTAGACTTCGATGTTAATATTTAATATGGGGGACTCATTTATAAGGAGGACTTTTTAAAATGAAGAAAAAGCAACTTTTGGTATTCATTATGGCGGGAAGCCTTGTAGCCGGAATGTCTCCGGTGACAATGGCATTTGCAGAGGCAGATACCCAGACCGTGACAATAGAGGACACAGTAGCTGTTGCCGCAGAGTCAGAAGAAGGAGAAGCAGCAGCTGAACCAGTGCAGGATATTTCAGATGCCGCAGCAGATACACCTGTGGAAGAACCTGCACAGGCAGCAGATACGCCGACTGCAGAACCAACCCAGGCAGCTGCAGACACACCGGCAGCAGAACCAGCTCAGGCAGCGGATGCGGTTGTGGATGATGGCTTTAACAGCGGAGATACTGCTGAGCTGACTTTGGAGGAAGAGGAGAGTGCTACCCCTACTCCTGAGACCACTGGTCAGATTATCCTGAAGGCAGCAGATGGAACCCAGACATCCTATTCCACATTAGCAGAGGCAATTGCGGCAGCCCCGGTTAATATTGGCAAGGATGGTGAAGTTACCCAGATCCTTGTAACCGGAACTGTAGAGATCAGTGAGACTGTTGTGATCGATCAGAATAAGAATATCTCTATTGCAGCAGCTGCGGATGGAACTACTATTAAACGTGCAGCCGGATTTTTAGGAGATATGTTTAAAGTAAAAGATGAGTCCACTTCTTTCCAGTTTGGTACAGGCAAGGAGGGTGAGACTGTTTTAAGTCTGACTGTAACAGGAGCACTTGACCAGGGGGATGCAACAGGCTCCATTATTTCTGTGGAGGGCGGTTACTTCGGATTGTCCGATGGTGTAACCCTGACAGGAAACAGAACCAGTGCGCCGGGAGCTGCAATCTGTAATTCTGGCGGAAGCATCGGACTGGCAGGTGGTACTATCACAGGAAACCAGTCTGAAGGTATTGTAAATGAAGCTGCTGAAATTACAGGTGGAGCTATTTACAGTCTGGGCGAGATCCGTGTTTCCGGCGCCGTAATTGTAAAGGATAACAAGGACGATGGTCTTAATGATAACAGTATTGTTTTAGGCGGTGATAACGCATGTATCGCAGCAATTGGCCAGCTTGCTGAAACAGCAGACCTTCAGGTAAGAAGAAGTGACGCAGCTGCCGGAAAGATTATTGTAAAGGTCGGTACGGATGCGAATGGTACTGCACTTACTACTATGGAGAATATTCTGGCACATGTTCATTATCTGGACACTACAGAGTATACCATTAACAACCAGACTGGAGCACTTGAGTCTGTTACAGCTCCTGTTAGTACTATGACGCTGACCGCAGATTCTATTTCCTGGAATAAGGCGTATGAGCATACTGTTGATCTGACCTTCCATACCAATGATGCTGGTGTTGGAGGAAGATATTATGTGACCTGGGTGAAGAAATCTGATTCTACACCTGGATTCGAAGCAGTAAAGAGCAATTATAAGAGCTCTGGAGATATTGCAAGCTCTGCAAGTGTACAGTTGACAGATGTAGCTTATGATACAGCCATTAAAGTAGTTGTATATGCTGAGGATTCCAAGGGACTTGAAGCAGTTGCGCCACTTGTACTCACATTAAAGGCGAAAGCAAGCACTCCCACAGAAACTCCGATTACTACTACACCGACGCCAACTACTCGTGCAACCATTAACCCGTCTGTCAGCGAAAGCAAGGTAACAGGTCTTGAAAAAGCACTGGCATTCTACCCGAAGCAGATGTACAATTTCACAGTAACTGGCGCCGGAACTGACAATACAAACCCGATCAAAGGTGATACCAAGTGGATCCCGTATGGCTGGAGCATGTCCGCGAAGAACATTGACACCGGATATCAGAAGAGCTGGTCTATCGGAAATGTAAATGGTATCAAGCAGGCGAAGACCTTTAGAATGTATATCTTCTTCCAGAAGTACATATACAATGGATCCGAATGGGAAGCTACCGGCGTGAAGGAAGCTCTCCCTACAGAATTTAAGTCCAAGGCAATCGACTTCACAGTAACTCCATCCGGCACAATCACGCCAACTGCAACAGCCGGTTCTGGTTCCGGCGGTTATGATTATAACGGAACAGGTAGCGGCGATGGAGATGGAACAGATGGCGATGATGCAGAGAACCATGACGGAACAGACAGCGATACCGGTTCTACATCTGCAACAAACGCGAGAACAGCCGATAACTCCCCGATTGCCACTATGATGATGCTTGCAAGTCTTTCTCTGGTAGCTGGAGGTTATGTTATCGTCAGAAAGAGAAAAAAAGAAATCTAAGAAAATCTATGGCATATGAATAACCATGCATTTTGATCAGAAGTTTTTCTGACAGCAAAATAATAAGAAACATACATTAGGCAGGTCTTTTGACCTGCCTTTTTGCATATAATAATACAGGCAGCGGGGGGACAGGCTATAGCGTGTAAAAAAAGGCCTTCTGCAAGATGTACGTTACACTTTGTTGGAATGATTTTTCAAACACGCTCTAGAGATGAAATGCCGCCTGAGTTTTTTCCTGCTGCAGGAGGTAAAATATGTTGTCAGAAAGCGTATTGTCAGTCAGAAAAGAATTGTTCCCACAGAATAAAACGGCTGTCAGTGACATGCCGAAAGTAAATATACAAAAGAAAGTACAACCGACAGATGCAGATATGGTACAAACATCGCTGTCATTTGAAAACATATATTATTCTTTATGGGAAATAGCTGGACGCTACAGCAGCTTTTGCCAGTTTCGCGTGATTGGAAACAGTCATGACGAGAGAATGATCCCAATGCTGGAAGTTGGCACCGGCGCACAGATGATCTTCTGTGTGGCTGGAATTAATGGAACTCAGGCTCTTTTGCCGGAACTTCTTCTGAAAATGGCAGGAGAATACTGCAGGGCCTACGAATGCGGTTGGAAGCTGGATGAATTTTATGAAGTGAAAAAACTCCTTGATAAAATAAGGATCTGTCTGATTCCGATTTTAAACCCGGATGGTTATGAAATCCGCCAGAATGGCTTTGGTGCTATTCGAAATCCAGTTTACCGTCAAATGCTTCGTATGCAAAGCATTCCTGCTGAGGATTTTGGATATAATGCCCGTGGAATGGATATTTCACATAATTTTCCAACGGTTCATTATATCCGTTCACGTATGGGAGAGGAACCAGCCAGCGAGAATGAGACAAAGGCATTGATCCGGATCATTCAGGAATATGATGGAAGAGGACTTTTGACGTTTGCTCAATCCGGAAGGGAAATCATTTATTATCACTGTCAGCAGGGAGTGGGAAGTCTTCCGAAATCCTACCGGCTGGCAAGACATATGCAGAAATCTTCTTCCTATCATCTGGAAAGGGAACAGATGATCGAATCGGCCAGGGAAAAATTTAAGGGAATGGGAACCCCGGAACAATACTATATTCAAACGAAAAAACAGCCGGCATTTCGTATTAAAGTACCAGCTCAAAGCGGAAATGGAAGAGGCGTTGAAGAGGATAAAAAGGCAGTATATGAGGAAATACATTTGCTTCCATTGGAATATATATTTTCATTAGACAATTAAATGTTATTGTTTGCAGGTGAGCTTTTGTAAAATAATTACCGGAGAAAGCTGGCCGGTAACCATAAAAGGAGATGTCCGAAATAATCGAAACATCTCCTTTTAGTATATGATTTGTTTTTTGGCGTTTACGAAACGCATAGAAGATTGCCATGCGCATCCGAAATGATTATTTTTCGGAAGTAGCAGTTTCCGGTCTTTCGTATTTCCTGCGGATATCTTTCATGACAAAAAGATAGGAAACACCGGTAAATACTGCTGCTGTAACCCACGCTGCCGGGTCACAGAAGCATGCAAGTGCATAACTTCCTACCGCCATGGAAATCATTGCTACAACCAGACGTGCAACCAATTCAGAAACACCACCCATCATAGGCAGGAATCCATATCCGCAGCCCTGCATGGTATTTCGGAATACGAAAATACTGCTTAAAGGAATGTAAAAGATCACACTCATATAAATGTAAGTTTTTGCCCATGGAAGCATGCTGTTCATATCCACATTTCCAGTGAAGAAAAGTCCAAGAGCTGGTTTCAGAAGAATACAAACCAGCACGGCTGCTGCAAGAGCATATACAACAGAAGCTTCCAGAGACGCTTTAACACCCTGGCGGATTCTCTTGATATCACCCTTTCCGAAGTTCTGTCCACTATATGTCGCCATAGTCTGTCCCATAGCCATCATTCCCTGGGTTACCAGGTTCTGCACCTTGCTGGCTGCCGTAAAAGAGGCAACGGCATCGGAACCGAAAAGATTGATGGCAGATTGCATGACCATAGTACCGGAAGCTGTAATTGCAAACTGCAATGCCATAGGAATTCCCATAGCCAGCTGGTTACGGCTCTCCTGGCCGTGAAGCCTCCAATGTCTTCTGTTTGGGGCAAGAGAAGGCATACGTATATAGATGTAGACCAAACAGAGTATTGCGGAAACGCCCTGAGAAATAATGGTTGCCCATGCTGCTCCGGCAACGCCCATTTTAAAATTGATAATCAGTACCAGATCCAGAATTACATTTAAAGCTGCGGAAAATACAAGAAATACCAGCGGAATCTTACTGTTTCCAACTGCACGCAGGTAAGAGGAAAACAGGTTGTAAAAAATAGTGGCGATGATTCCGGCGCTGATGATCATAATGTAGGTATATGCATCCTGAAAAATGTTGTCAGGTGTGTTCATCAGCTTCAGAAGAGGGCGCATGCCCAGCAAACTTAAAGAACTGATGATTACGGTAAAAATCAGGGAAAGAAGAATTCCGTTAGCTACACTGATCTTTACCCCTTCGGTATCTTTGGCACCGAAGCGCTGAGCGGTGAGTACGGAGAAACCAGCTGTGATTCCCTGCGAGAAGCCCACAGTAAGAAACATGATCGTTCCGGTGGATCCGACTGCCGCAAGGGCATCCGCGCCTACATAGCGTCCTACAATAATCGTATCTGCCATATTATAGAGCTGCTGAAAAATGTTTCCAATAATAAGAGGAAGCATAAATTTCAGGATTACCGGCAAAGGCCGGCCTTTTGTCATATCTTTTTCCATAAAAAACTCCTTATTGAGAAATATAGAAATCGTAAATAAAAAGTGTTACTAAATTACTTACATATTAGAGTGTGTCAGAGTCTGTTTGAAAAATCATTCCCACAAAATATAACGCACATTTTGCAGATTGCATTTTTTTACATACTCTGGAAGCGAAAATTATTTTATCACACTGCGGATTATCTGTCACTATTTTATTTTTGACTATTTTAAAGGCATTTAATGCCATAATGTTCAAGAAACCACACTTTTTCTCGAAAAATGTTTAGGAATTTTGACTGATATGTTGGTTTTGCTTGCTATTTGCTCTCATAAATGGTAAAATCAAATATAACGTGAAGATATTTTTTTGAAAGAGAGGCATTCATATAAATGGCGAATGAACATGGAGAACAGATCAGAATCGTGCAGGAGACTGTGGCTGGTAAGGAGATTACTTTTGCCCATGTAATGGGAGGACCGGCACCGATCATTTATCAGAAGCTTGGGTTGAATCCGCAGCTGGATTATCGTTCCTCTGCAATTGGAATCATGAATATGACACCTCCGGAATCCGCAGTTATCGCTTCTGATATTGCGGTGAAGAGCGGTAATGTTTATCTTGGATTTGCAGACCGGTTTACAGGGACTTTGATCATTACAGGAGAGATTTCTGATGTAATGTCTGCAATGACTGAGATCGTAAATTATTTCCGGGATTCTCTGGGATATGTGGTCTGCAATATTACGAAACGATAGGAAGTAGAAGCATGGAGCGAATAACGAAGGAAGAGCTGCTGGAAATGCTATTCCATGATGATTATGAACATCTGAAGGGGAAGAAGCTTCGTATGACTCGTGTGCGTGTACCGGGAAAGGAAGTTTGTCTTGCCCATGTGATCAGTCCTTCCCAATCTTGTATTTATGAAAATCTGGGACTGCATATTGGAGTTCATGAGGGGGAAGACCACACAGGAGAATCCATTGGTCTGATCCGTTTTACTCCCTGGGAAGCGGTTGTGGTAGCTGCAGATGTTGCCATGAAGAGTGCAGATGTACAGATCGGGTTTATGGATCGTTTTTGCGGTTCTCTGATCATTACAGGAGGATTGTCCCAGGTGCAGACTGCTGTGGAAGAGGTCGTACGTTTCTTTGACAGAGAGTTAGGCTTTAAAACATGTGCGGTTCACAGAAGCTGACAGATACCTTATGGCTGCGGGAACAGCAGCTTATGGATACGATATTATGATATGCAAATGTAAAAATAATGCACTGCTGTATTTTTACAAGTAAGGTTTATTGAAAACAGGGGAAATACAATTCGATGAAGAAAATTTTTTTGATGGGAAGAAGTGAGGCCGGCAAGACCTCACTGACGCAGGCACTAAAAGGCGAGGAGCTTCATTATATAAAAACACAATATACCAATTCCAATGACGATACCATTGACTCTCCGGGGGAGTATGCAGAGTCAAAAAGATTCAGTGTAGGACTTGCATGTTTTTCCTTTGAGGCAGATGTGGTGGCAATTGTGCAGGCTGCAGATGAGCCATTTAATCTGTTTGGTGCAAGCTGCCGCTCTTTTATCCTTCGTCCTCTTATTGGCATTATCACAAAAATTGATTCACCATATGCCAATATCCCTATGGTGAGACAATGGCTGATCAACGCTGGATGTGAACGCATTTTTATGGTGAATAATGTGACCAGAGAGGGAATTGATGAGTTGATGGAATATCTGCAGGAGGATACCCCGAAGCTTACATTGGAACAGGCGAAATTCAAACAGAGCCTTGGTCTGAACGAGTGGGATCCTCTTCCAGAGGGAGTGGCTTATCCGGAAGAAATTGCTTGAGAGAGTCTCATTACCGTATTGCCGGAGATTACAATTTACAGATAAATCCCCCGGAAGAGGAACCGGAGCCTGAAATTGCAATTCCTAAAATAGAAATAGCAGTAGGAGAAACCACAGAATTAACAACAGATAGTAGTTCTGATAGAATCCCCACCGACGGTTCACCGATCATATTATATCAGATATTGGTGCAATAATTGGAAAATAAGTTAGCAACCACCAGTTCAAATTAAAATCTATGATTTCGATATTCTCGGGGACTGCATCCCTTTATTTTGGCAAAAACTTTGGAATAATAATTGGGATCTGAAAATCCAGCCTTGTCAGCCACCGCGCTGACAGGCTGGTCATCCTGCAAAAACTCCAGGCTGCGCTCGATCCGATATTCCTGCAAAAAGGCAAACAAGGTAGTATTCATATGACGTTTAAAAAGCCGGGTACATTCGCTTTCACACAGGTGGATGTGTCCGGCGATGTCATTTAAGGTGATCTTATTTTGATAATTTTCTTCTATGTAGGACAGAATCTTCTTGATTCGGTCGTATTCCAGAGAGTTTTCCCTGGAAGCCTGGGGTTCGTAGGTAATATGCTCCAGAAGAAGCCGCCACATGGATTGCAGGCAGATGGTAATGTCCAGCTCATAAAAATCCGGTTTCTTTTCATCCAGATCAATAATGCGGAGAAGATATTCGCGAAAAGGCTTGTGCCAGGGCTCACTCTGGTCGATACAGATGGCAGGGAGCATAGAATCCTGAATGACAGGATCTACATATTTGCTGTTGACAGTGCTTTGGAAAAATCCATAAATCAGCCTGGAATCAAAAGTTACAGGAATATAAGCGCAGTCCTTCTGATTTTCCATTGTGCCAGAGTGAAGGGCACCGGAGTTGTTAAATACAATATCTCCTTCTTTTAAGTGGTAAACCATATGGTTGACCTTGTAGCACATAGTGCCTTTTTGCACATAAGTAATCTCTATTTCCGGGTGCCAGTGCCACATAAAGGAACCAGACTCATATTCTGAAAGTTTCTGGTAGCTGACCAGGAATGGAAACTGTTCATTGCCGTGCTGTTTTAATTCTTTTTGAAACTGATTGGTTATGATCTGCATGCCAAACCTCCCGAGAAAAAATTTCATATCCTGTGGACTGTATAGAATTCCATATGTTCAAAAATAGAGAACTACAATAAAACGCATAAATTTACCTGTATTATACATCTGTTAAAGATAAAAACGCAATATATTACTTGTTTTTCGCAAGTTATTTAAGGTAATGCAAAGGAAATGCATGTAAAATGAAATTAACTTGATGAGAGATCCGGATAAGCACAGATGAAGCGGAAAATATGCACTGAGGCAGCTGGAGTACAGAATGTAAAATTATAACAATATTAACAAAAATAGGAGAATGAGACCATGAATTTACCAGAAAAAGCAAACCTTGAGAAAATCTATGGAGAGAACAGTGCCTGCGCAGCTCGTTTCCAGAATCTAGCAGACAACTTTGCCAGAATCTACAAACATGACCATGCAGATTTCTTTACTTCCCCTGGAAGAACAGAAATCATCGGAAACCATGTTGACCACAACGGCGGCAAGGTAATCGCAGGAAGTATCAATCTGGATACCATCGGCGCAGCTGCACCGAATGGAACCAACGTGATCCACATTACAAGTGAAGGCTACAGAGATGAGATCGTAGTTGATCTTGACAAGATCAGCAGAGCCAACTATCCGAAAGGAACCTTTGCCCTGGTTGCCGGTATGATGGAAGGTGCGAAGAAGAATGGCTTTCAGACAGCTGGTTTTGATGCCTATGTAAGCACCAACGTGATCGCAGCAGCAGGAGTAAGTTCCTCTGCATCCTTTGAAATGCTGATCTGCGTAATCATCGATTACTTCTTTAACGACAGCAAGATGACTTACACAGACTATGCAAAGATTGGTCAGTACGCAGAGAACGTATACTGGGATAAAGCTTCCGGAATGATGGATCAGATGGCATGTGCAGTTGGTGGTCCGGTTCTCTTCGACTTTGCAGACAGAAATGATCTGAAATACAGCAAGCTGGACTTCTCCTATGGAAAATTTGATCACAAACTGGTTATTGTAAACACCGGAAAAGGCCATGCAGATCTCAGCCAGGAGTACTCTGAGATTCCAGGTGAGATGAAAGCAGCAGCCAAGGTACTTGGTGCAGAGCTTCTTCATGAGACTACTCTTGAAAATCTGCTTGCACATGTAAACGAGATTCAGGACGACAGAGCAATTCTCCGTTCCATTCACTTCTTTGAAGAGACTTCCCGTGTAGAACGGGCAGCAGAGGCAATTGGTAAGGCAGATTACGAGGAATTTTTGAAGCTGATGGATGAATCCGGAAGATCGTCCTGGGAACTGCTTCAGAACTGCTACTGCATGAAAGACTGCCACGAGCAGAAGATCCCGTTGGTTCTTGCTCTTACCCAGCTGTTCCTGAACAAGATCGGCGGCGGTATCTGCCGAGTACATGGCGGCGGATTTGCCGGTGTTATTGCAGCTGTTGTACCGGAAAATGAAATGGAGAATTATGTAGAATACATTTCCCAGTATGTTGGCAGAGAGAACGTTTATCCAATGGATATCCGCGCAATTGGAGCTGTTCACATTGGATAATGACAATATTCTGAGTTATCTGAACTAAAGGTGACCTTTTTCGCAGCAGCTTTTCGCTATGACAGCCAGTTTAGAACTTTTACAGTCTTTTTGTGTTACCGTATTTGCGTAATATATACATAAAGAATCTGGACATATTTCCTTCTGACGTGCTATATTGAGTCTATCACAGAATTTTCGGAAATAAAGGAAAATACGAAAGAAGGAGAATCAGATGGAAAGATTGATTTTTCATGTTGATGTGAACAGCGCTTTTCTTTCCTGGGAGGCAGCGAGCAGAGTAAAGGCAGGTGAGCCGGATCTGCGGGAAATTCCGTCTGCAGTAGGCGGTGATCCCAGGACACGTACCGGAATCATAGTTGCGAAATCCATTCCTGCCAAGAAATACGGAGTACAGACTGGTGAGCCCGTGGCAATGGCCCTTCGAAAATGCCCGAATCTGGTAGTGGTACCTAGTGATTTTCGCCTTTACACGAAGAATTCCCAGGCATTTAAAGCAATTTGTAAATCTTATGCTCCTGCAATGGAATCCTTTTCTATTGATGAGGTATTTCTGGACATGACTGGAACTTCCCTGATCTACCCGGATCCCATAGCAACAGCCTGTGAGATAAAGGATAAGATTTATCAGGAGCTTGGATTTACAGTAAATGTGGGAATTTCCACCAATAAGCTGCTGGCGAAAATGGCCTCGGACTTCGAGAAGCCAAATAAAGTGCACACCCTTTTCCCGGAAGAAATTCCGGCAAAAATGTGGCCTCTTCCCATCAGAGATCTGTTATTTCTGGGAAAAGCTTCGGAAAAGAAGCTGGTTGATTTCGGTATCCGCACCATAGGGGAACTGGCTCGGGAAAGGGAGTCCACTATTCAGACACTTCTGGGAGAAAAGACCGGACATCAGCTCTTCCAGTACGCCAGAGGCATTGACAATTCTCCGGTTTTGGAAGTGCCTGAGGAGAGTAAAGGCTTCAGCGTGGAGAAGACTTTCAATGATGATATTGTATCTATGGAGCAGATCCAGCCTATTTTATTGGAGCAATGCGATGTGGTAGCCACCAGAATGAGGCGGAAAGGAAAGAAATGTACCTGTATTTCTGTCACCTTCCGCACTCTGGATTTTAAGAATCGTTCCCATCAGATGAAGCTTGGAAGCGCTACGGATGTAACTGATGAAGTCTACGCAAATGCCAGAAAACTGTTCGCAGAGTTCTGGAAGGGGCAGCCATTACGTCTGATCGGAGTGGCACTCACCGGACTTACTGAGGACGGATTCGAACAGATGTCCCTGTTTGAGGACTGTGCGAAAAAGGAACAGCGCCAGAAGCTGGATGCAGCGATGGATGCCATCCGCATGAAATTTGGAAACGACAAGATCACCCGGGCCAGCATTATGAACAGCAATGCAGGAATCGGGCGAAAAGCCAAGGCGCAGATGGAAAACGAAGAAAATGGAAAAGGATTCTAAAAGAAATAGAAAAGAGAACATTGTCATTTCTTTTGCAGGGAAATGCAATGTTCTTTTTTTGCACAGGAAACACTGTTTTGTTCTTATGTAAAAAAATGTAAAAAAACGCTTGACGAAAATACAATTCCAGTGTACTATATTGCTATGACAGTGATACAGAAAGAGAGGTAACCATGGAATATAATTCATCGCTGCCAATTTATCTCCAGGCAGCAAATTCTATAAAGCAGGATATTGTAACAGGCAAGCTGTCTCCTGGTGCGAGGCTTCCATCTGTGCGGGATCTGGCAGTAGAA
Organism: Blautia faecis; assembly: GCF_027662325.1. Classification (NCBI taxonomy): domain Bacteria; kingdom Bacillati; phylum Bacillota; class Clostridia; order Lachnospirales; family Lachnospiraceae; genus Blautia; species Blautia faecis. Next base: position 144,216 of record NZ_JAQDKY010000005.1, read on the forward strand.
TATACCATTAATCCCAATACAGTCAGCCGCGTATATAAAGAATTGGAGATGGAAGGCGTCTGCTTTACCAGACGCGGGATGGGAACCTTCGTGACAGAAGATCCGGAAAGAGTGCAGCAGCTGAAGGAAGAGATGGCAGGAGCCCTGATCCGGGAATTCCTGGAAGGAATGGAGCAACTTGGTTTTTCCAGAGCTCAGGCAATCGGATTTCTGGAGAAAGAACAGTCGGAATGACGAGGAGTGTATAAAAATGATCTTAGAGAGCAGAGAAGTAACGAAGAAATACGGCAGTAAGACTGCTGTGAATCAGGTATCTTTACAATTGGAGCCAGGCCTTGTATACGCCATGCTTGGCCCCAATGGAAGCGGCAAGACCACCTGGATGAAAATGGTAGCAGGACTTGTAAAGCCTACCAACGGTGAGATCCTTTATCAGGGAACTCCCATTGGAAAAGAGAGTAAAAAAGAAATTGCTTATATGTCCACGGAGCCTTATTTCTACAACTGGATGACAGTTTCAGATGTGGGAAAATATTATGAGGACTTTTTCGAAGATTTTTCCATGGAGAAATACAGACAGATGATTTCCCGCATGGAGCTTACAGAGGACATGAAAGCGAAGAAGCTGTCCTCTGGTATGATGGCCAAGCTGAAAATTGCAGTTACCATGGCAAGGGAGGCTAGGCTGTACTTGCTTGACGAACCGTTGAACGGCATTGACCTTCTTGCAAGAGACCAGATCATGAAGAGCATTCTGGAAGCCATAGATCCAGATGTGACACTGGTAGTTTCCAGTCATCTCGTAGACGAACTGGAACGTGTAGCAGATGCAGCCATTTTTATGAAAGATGGTATTTTGGCAAATCAGTGCATGGTAGAGGAGCTTCGGATTAATCAACACAAATCCGTAGTGGATCTGTACCGTGAAATCTATGGACATGGAGGAGAAGAAGTATGTTAAAGTTGATGAAATATGAGCTTCGGAAAACCGCATTTTCCAAACTGGTTCTGTTGGTGATCACAGCAGTTGCAGAAATTGCATTTTTAATAGGTGTATTTTGGAAAAAGGATAATATTCTGGCAATGGGAATTATTTTCCTGGTCATGTGTACAATATTTGGTGTTATCTACATTGGTATAGAGAGTGTAAATGTTCTCCATCGTGACCTGAATACCAAACAGAGTTATATGTTATTTCTCACACCAAAGAGCAGTTATCAGATTCTGGGAGCCAAGATCCTGGAAAATGGAATTTCCATTATCATGGCAGGCGCATTTTTTGCAGCGCTGGCAGCCATTGATGTGACAGTTGCAACTCTTTACATTGGCGGTCTGAAAGAGATGATCAATCTGGTGAGTTCCTTTATGGAAGTAAACTGGTCCGTGACTTTTACTCCGGCAGAAGCAGCTTTCTATTTCTTTGGTCTTCTGGCAAGCTGGATCGTCTTCATTGTGAATGCTGACCTGTCCGTGATCTTATCCGCCAGTGTCCTTGCAGGCAAAAAAGGCAGCGGCATCGCCGGCTTCCTTATCTTCCTGGTAATATCTTCTGTTATTGGGAAGCTGCTGGATCTCATTCCGGTTCTGAAAAGTATGGAACTTACTTTTGTCCTGTATATTGCAGCATCATTTGCCATTGCGGCAGTGCTGTATGTAATCAGCGGCTGGATCATGGAGAAGAAGCTGAGCGTATAATAGAAAACGCAGGATCAGAAGGTTAGAGCGTCAAAAAAGATCTATTTCAAAACAGGGCATTACCTGCTTCTCGTTGAGGAGTAAGTAATACCCTGTATTTTTTTACTTAATCAGGCGTTTTTTGAATTAGTACTGACCACTCTGGCCGCTCTGTCCTGCGGACATGGATCTTTCCTGCGCCTCGATCATCTTTTTAACCATATAACCACCTACACTACCATTCTGCTTGGAAGTAAGGTTTCCGTTGTATCCGTCTGTAAGCGGCACACCCAGCTCATTTGCAACCTCAAATTTGAAACGATTTAATGCGCCCTTTGCTTCTGGTACAGCTGCTTTGTTAGAAGAAGTATTGTTTGACATAATCATTTTCCTCCTTGGTTAATTGTTGTTTTGTTTGATGTTACATTGCTAGTATGTACTCTGACAATGAAAATACACTGGGAATAAATGGGGTGATTAAAAAAAGACAACAAAAAATAAATATGCCGGACAGCAAAATGTTTTAACTTGACGCTACATTCTCAGTGTAGAAATTCTTATATTGGGAGCATATCTTATTACAGGAACAAAAAATTGCATACACAAAAATAGAGATAGGAAGCGAGACTTCGTACTTATAATATGAAATCTCCCTATCCTGAAGAATTTAACAGGCAGGCCATTGGACTTACTGCCAGCTTGCATTTTGCACCGACCCAGAAAGCAGCGGATGCACTGCTGAAAGAGGGTAAGGATCCAGAGCAGATTTTTGTCACAGGAAATACAGGAATTGATGCTTTGCACTATACGGTGCGAAATGATTTTTATCACCCGGAAACAGAATGGGCAAAAGGCAGCAGACTGATTGCTGTGACAGCACACAGAAGGGAAAATCTGGGAGAACCCATGCGTGATATGTTCCGGGCTATACGCAGGATCGTGGAGGAATTTACAGATGTGAAGGTTATTTATCCTGTACATTTGAATCCGCAGGTCAGAAAAATCGCAGATGAGGAATTCGGTGGATGTGATAGAATACACCTGATCGAACCACTGGATGTGGTAGAATTTCATAACCTGATGAAAGCCAGTTATCTGATCATGACTGATAGTGGCGGAATTCAGGAAGAAGCTCCGGCATTGGGAAAACCTGTGCTGGTCATGCGAGATACAACAGAACGTCCGGAAGGTGTGGAAGCAGGAACCTTAAAGCTTGCAGGCACGAAGATGGAGGATATTTACAGAGAATGCAGGCAGCTTCTTACAGAACCTGAAATTTACAGAAGGATGAGTGAGGCCAGAAATCCTTATGGTGATGGGACTGCAAGTATCAAAATCAGAAAAATCCTGGAGAATATAGATGCATGAGCATAAACACAATTAATGCAGAAGAAAAGTAAAACATCGAAAGAACGTGATGAAACTTATTATATTTTGCATAACTGTGGGAATTTCACTTATGTTCATTTATTATCAGAATCTGAGAAAAGAAATAGATGTCCGGCAGAAATGGCTGGAAACAGTCTTGACCGGAGAAAAAAAGTGGATTCTTGAAAATCAGGGGCCTGAGGGTGAATTTTACATGAATGGAAGTAAAGCCGGAGATGTTAATCCATACTTTGCATGTATGGCTGCACTGGGGCTTCTGGCAGAAACAAAGAACTGCCCCATTACTGAAACAGAGAAAAAAGCTGTTGGCAGGTATCTGGACTGGCATACCGGGATTTTGCTGGAAACAGATGGAAAAATGGGAATCTACAGGAAAAAGAGTGGGAAACTTATTTATAAAGAAAAGGCTGATTCCGAAGACGGGTATCTTGGTATGTATCTTTTTCTTATGGGAAAATATCTGGAAAAGACAGAAAGTACAGACCTGCCGGAATACTGGAAAAAGGGAATCAGCCTTGCATTAAAAAAGATTCAAAGCCTGATGCAGGATGGAATTACACAGGTCTCAGAAGAAAATACAACAGTTTATCTGATGGATAATCTGGAAGTATGGAAAGGCCTGTACGAATTAGAACATGCAGGACTAAAGGATGTGCAGGCAATCCGTGAAATGCGTAATAAGCTACAGGCACAGATAGAAAAGCTATTCTGGGATGATGCAAATCAAAGATGGAGAATTATTGAAAACAGTGATCTGTATCACCAGAAAGAATTTTATCCGGATGGAGTTGCTCAGATTTATCCGCTGATTTATGAATTTCCGGTAAAAGAGAAGAAAAAGCAAAAGATATTATATAAGCAGTTTACGGAAAGGTTTCAGTGGCAGAAGCTGACTAAAAAAAGAAATGGCTTTTTGTGGGCAATGACAGGAATGGCTGCTGCGCAGATGGGGGATATCAATAACCTTTTGGAAATGATAAGAAATTATGAAGCAGAATACTGTGAGAACCGAAAATATCCGCTATACACAGGCGAAGCAGGATGGATTTGTATGGAATGTGAGAAATTGTATAGTTTATATGAAAGAAAAATAAAAACAGGATTTTTGGTTTGACCGGGCTTCCGGCTTTTTGTAAATTGCTGCAGAATATTAAATATGTACTCTTTAGACAATGACTTCAATTGTCCAGAAAAAAATCAAAGCATTGTTGAAAAAATTCTATTGTTACATGATTACGTAAATGATATACTTAAGTACAAGAAAACCGTGTGAAATTACAGCTTGCTTTTTGCACGGTTTCCTTTAAATTAGATAGTTAGTTTTGCCTAACACGATAAAAATATGACAAATTATAGAATAATAGATATTAGGGAATATAATCAACAAGCTATAGAATAAATACTATATCGCTGAAGATAATTACTTTTGCCAATAAATTTTTTCGAGCATATATGAAAGGAAATTTTATGCTAATAAATATTTTTGAAGGTATACTGAT
>NZ_JAQDKY010000050.1:0-23803 GCF_027662325.1 Blautia faecis
TCTTGCAGAAAGCTTTTTTCAAATACGCTCCAGGTGAATGAAAAAAGAATCAATAACTCATTTTTTTTGCAAAGAGGTAGACGAATGGGGAAAAATCTGCTAAACTACAGACAATGGAAATAGTTAAGGTGTTTCCAAAGATAGGAGGAATTTTATCATGTATGAGTTAGTTAATGCAACAGAAATGCTGAAAAAAGCAAAAGCTGGACATTATGCAGTAGGTCAGTTCAATATCAACAACCTTGAGTGGACAAAGGCTATCCTGCTTACAGCACAGGAACTGAACTCCCCGGTTATTCTGGGCGTTTCCGAAGGCGCTGGTAAGTACATGGCTGGTTATAAGACCGTTGTTGGAATGGTTAAAGGTATGATGGAAGAGCAGAAGATCACTGTTCCGGTTGCACTTCACCTGGATCACGGTTCATATGAAGGATGCCTGAAATGTGTTGAGGCTGGATTCTCATCCATCATGTTCGACGGTTCTCATTACCCGATCGAAGAGAACGTTGCTAAGACTAAAGAACTGGTTAAGATCACAAGAGAGCATGGAATGTCCTTAGAGGCAGAGGTTGGCTCCATCGGTGGTGAGGAAGATGGCGTTATCGGTATGGGCGAGTGCGCAGATCCTAAGGAATGCAAGATGATCGCTGATCTTGGTATCGATTTCCTGGCAGCAGGTATTGGTAACATTCATGGTAAATATCCAGCTAACTGGAAGGGCTTAAGCTTTGAGACTCTGGATGCAATACAGCAGCTTACAGGTGATATGCCGTTAGTACTTCACGGTGGTACAGGTATTCCTACAGACATGATCAAGAAAGCTATCGACCTTGGAGTTTCCAAGATCAATGTTAACACAGAGTGCCAGCTTTCTTTTGCAGAAGCTACACGTAAATACATCGAGGAAGGCAAAGATCAGCAGGGTAAAGGATATGACCCACGTAAGCTTCTTGCACCTGGCTTCGATGCAATCAAGGCTACTGTTAAAGAGAAAATGGAAATCTTCGGATCCGTTGGAAAAGCTTGAATATGATTTTTCTCCGCACATGCGGAAAGAGAAAGGGGACTGCGCAAGCAGTCCTCTTTTGCATATATGAGATGTTTCACAGACTGCTTTTTCCAATAGGTTCTGGCTTGTGACCCGAATTATTATTCAAAGTCTGGATCTGATAAAAATTGTAATGTTTTGTACAAGTTGCGACAAAATGTCCATATTCAAATATCACTCTCTAAAAAAATGAACATGTTTCTTGATTTTTTATCATGGTTTTTTAACAGAAAAATCAGTATTATATAAACATCTTAAGAAACGGTTCTCAAAGAAAAGGAGAGTAAAATTATGAAGATGAGAAAAATCGCAGCAATGGGACTTAGCGCAGTTATGGCAGCTTCTATGGTACCGGCATTACCGGTTATGGCTGATGATGCAGCTGGAAAGGTTTACTACTTAAACTTCAAACCAGAGCAGGATGAAGCATGGCAGAACCTGGCAGCAAAATATACAGAAGAGACAGGCGTTCCGGTAACAGTTGTTACAGCAGCTTCCGGACAGTATGAGACCACACTTCAGTCTGAGATGGCTAAGAGCGATGCTCCTACACTTTTCCAGGTAAATGGACCAGTAGGACTTAAGAACTGGAAGGATTATTGCTATGATCTGTCCGGATCTGATATCTATTCACAGCTTACATCTGATGCTTACACTGTAAAAGACGGTGATGCAGTTGATGGTATCGCATACGTAATCGAGTCCTATGGACTGATCGTAAACAAAACCTTACTGGAAAAAGCTGGTTACACAGTAGATGACATCAAGAGCTTTGATGATCTGAAGAAGGTTGCTGATGACATCCAGGCAAGAAAAGATGAGCTTGGAGTAAAAGGTGCTTTCACAAGCGCTGGTATGGACGGATCCTCTGACTGGAGATTCAAAACACACCTTGCAAACCTTCCAATCTACTATGAGTATCAGGCAGATGGCATCGATGATACAGATGCAATCAAGGGAACATACCTTGATAACTATAAGAACGTATTTGATCTTTACATTACAGATTCTACCTGCGATGGAGCAGAGCTTTCTGCTAAGACAGCAGATGACTCCCGTAACGAGTTCATCAACGGAGATGCAGTATTCTATCAGAATGGTTCCTGGGAATATGGCGAACTGTCCAAGACATACAGTGATGACGAGTTGGCTATGATCCCGATTTACTTCGGTGTTGATGATGAGAATGAAGGCCTTGCAACCGGTACAGAGAACTTCTGGTGTGTAAACAAAGAAGCTTCCGAGGAAGATATCCAGGCAACACTTGATTTCATGAACTGGTGTGTAACTTCTGAGGATGGAACAAAGGCTATGTCAGAAGATATGGGCTTCACAATTCCTTTCAAAACAGCACAGGAATCCACAAACGTATTTGTAAAACAGGATGCAGAGTATACAGCAGCTGGTCTTACACCTGTATCATGGAACTTCACAACAATGCCATCTGAAGAGTGGAAGAACGGTCTTGGTACAGCACTTACATTATATGCAGCAGGAAGCGGTTCCTGGGATGATGTAGTTTCCGCATTCGTTGACAATTGGGCAACTGAGAAAGCTCTTTCCGAATAATCGTAACAGGTAATAAATTTCTTTCCAACAGCATATAATATGTCCGGAAGAAATTCAGGACATAATATAGAATGGTGAACAGGGTGGGGAGGCGAAATACAGCCTCCCCATTTTAATTGGAAAATGATGTAATGTTTTTGGGCGGCGGATAGCCTTCCGCAAAGGTGTCATAACAGGAAAAGGAGGAGTGAAAAATGGTAGGAAAATCTCTGAAAAAATGGTGGCCGGTATTTGTTCTGCCAACATTGGCTGCATTTATTATCGGTTTCTTATGGCCGTTTATCTGGGGTATTTATCTTTCATTTTGTAAATTTTCAACTGTAAAAGATGTAGTCTGGGTTGGACTTTCCAACTACCAGAAAATTTTTATCGGCGGTGACTTCAGTCATGCATTCTGGCTGACCGTTGTATTCGCATTTGTTTCCAGTATTCTGATCAATGTGCTGGCATTTTCCATTGCACTGGCTTTGACAAAAGGATTCAAAGGAACAAACGTGTTCCGTACTGTATTCTTCATGCCGAACCTGATCGGTGGTATTGTACTTGGTTATATCTGGCAGACACTGTTAAACGGTCTGCTTTCCATGTGGGGACAGCCTCTTCTGAAGTTGTCTGCAACAAATGGTTTTATTGGAATGATCATTCTGTTGTTATGGCAGCAGATTGGATATATGATGATCATTTATGTGGCTGGTCTTAATAACGTATCTCCGGATCTGATTGAGGCCGCACAGATTGATGGCGCAACCGCAACACAGATCCTGTTTAAAATCAAGATTCCGATGATCATGCCATCTGTTACAATTTGTACATTCCTTACTCTTACAAACGGATTCAAGATGTTCGACCAGAACCTTTCCCTTACAGGCGGAGATCCTGGAAAACAGTCACAGTTACTGGCACTGAACATTTACGATACATTCTACGGACGAAGTGGTCCTGCATGGAAGGGTATCGGTCAGGCAAAAGCAGTTGTATTCTTTGTACTGGTTGTTGCGATCGCATTGATCCAGCTTCGTGCAACATCATCTAAGGAGGTGCAGGCATAATGGCAGATAAGAAAAAAAGTATTATCCCAACTATAATTCTTTCTATAATTTCAATTATCTGGATCTACCCGATTGTTATGATCCTGTTTAACTCCTTAAAAGTGGAGTCCGCAATTACTACATCTGGTGTTTTCCAGTTTCCTACATCTGAGACCTGGAACGGAATCCAGAACTTTATAGCCAGCGTCACACAGATGGATTTCCTGAAATCCTTCTGGTACAGCCTTGTGATCTCAGTTATGTCTGTTGTTTTGATTCTGCTTTGCTGTTCCATGTGCGCATGGTACATTGTACGTGTAAACGGCTTGCTTTCCAAGGTTCTGTATTACCTTTGCGTATTCAGTATGGTTGTTCCTTTCCAGATGGTTATGTTTACCCTGGCAAAAACAGCAGATACTTTGAAACTGAATAATCCATACACCATTTGCATTGTTTACCTTGGATTTGGTGCCGGACTTGCAGTATTTATGTTTACCGGTTTTGTAAAAGGAAGCCCGCTGGAAATTGAGGAAGCTGCCATGATTGATGGATGCAGTCCTCTGCAGGTTTTCTTTAAGATCTTGATTCCGATTTTGAAACCAACCATTATCTCTACTGCAATTCTGGAGCTGATGTGGGTATGGAACGATTACCTTCTTCCAACACTGGTTCTGGATATTAAGAAGTATAAAACAATTCCAATGGCAATCCAGTATTTCCGTGGAAGCTATGGTCATGTGCAGATGGGACCGATGATGGCAAGTATTATGATCGACATTATCCCGATTATTGTTGTATATCTGGTTTGCCAGAAATATATTATCGAGGGAGTTGTTGCAGGTGCAGTTAAGGGTTGATTTCTTTGGGTAAAAGAACGGTTTTTACCTGAGAAATTTGGAGATTATTCCCTTTTCAATATGATACCAGAATGTTAAAATAAAGATAGTTCTTTGCAGAGATGCGAGGGGCTATCTTTATCTTTATATAAGATTTCATGTGCGCCAGACAGAAAAAAAGAGGCAGAAGCAACAGGCGATATGAAATTTCTGGCTTTTCTGACAGGCGGACATAAATGACAGTTGGAAGAGTTGTCCCGGTGTTAAATATAATAAAAGATCGGAGTACCAATATGTACAGAGTTTTGATAACAGACGATGAGAAAATTGAGCGGGAGGGAATTAAATTCCTTCTGGCACAGGAAGAGGGAGAATACGAGATCCATGAGGCTGCCAATGGCAGGCAGGCACTGAATGTATTGCGAAGTGAAGAGATTGATTTTCTTTTAACAGACATAAAAATGCCTCATATGGACGGTCTGGAGCTGGCTAGCAAGGTCAGAGAAGAGTATCCCAATCTTCCAATTGTAATTTTTAGTGGATACAGTGATTTCGCTTTTGCCCAGGAAGCTATGCGTTACGGAGTGAAGGATTACGTGCTGAAGCCGGTTGATCCGGATACCTTTCATACAACTATCGGGAAAGTAAAAGCAGAGCTTCAAAGTATCCGGTCCAAGAAGCAGAAGGAAGAGAAAGGGAAGAATTTTCTTCTTCAGTATTTTCTTCAGACTTACCTGTATTCCGGAAATGAAGAAGTGTTGAAAAAAGCTGGGGAGATTTTAGATGAATCTAACTGGGAGCAGTGGCACTGTGCGATTCTTATCGAATCAGATAAGGCATTTTTTGATAATGTTCCAGATAATATTGATGAGGAACTGATGCAGGGATTGCACCGGAATTTCTTTTACCTGAATCTGAATACCAGACAGTCTGTGCTGTTTTTTTCTGATGTGTACTGCGATTATCAGCTGGTTGCCAAGCATTTATATGACATTTTGAAGCAGAATTACTCTGCAAGTTTTCACCTTGCAGTGAGCAGCCGGTTTGAAGGGCATGAGGCGCTGCCTGAAATTATGTCCCAGTTGGAGCAGACCATGGAGGAGAAATTTTATCATCCAGATGTGCATGTGTTTAATAATGAGGCCTCTGACAGCCAGCCGGTGAATGCGGAGACACAGGATTCTCGTCTGATAGAGAAGATTTCCGAAGACATTTCCCGCAAAGATGTGGAGCAGCTGAAGAAGCATTTTGAGTGTCTGGTGAAGAAATATGAGAATGATACCCGTTTCTCTGCCATGTATGTGAAATTTGTTTTTTCCAATGTGATCCAGGAGCTTTTTCAGGAAAATCAATTCTCTGAGGAGCGGAAGCTGGATCATGAGGTAGAGCGGCTGTACAGTTGTACCAATCTGAAGCAGATCCTTGCAATCACCCAGGAGAATATTAAGGAGTACGAGGAGTTTCTGGAGCGTTCCATGAGTGATTCCAGAGATGAAGTTGCTTCTGTGAAGAATTATATTTACCAGCACTATGCGGAGGATTTAAGTCTTGAGACATTGGCGGAGAAGGTGTATTTGTCTTCTGGCTATCTCAGCTTTATTTTTAAAAAAGAGACTGGTATGAACCTGAACCGCTTTATACGTGTGGTTCGGATGGAAAAGGCGAAGGAGCTTTTGTGTAATTCTAATATGAAGGTGGCACAGGTCAGTGAACAGGTAGGAATCCCCAATGTTTCTTATTTCTGCAGAAGTTTCAGGGAATATTATGGAAGCAGCCCGGAGTCCTATCGGAAAGGAACCGGTGAAGAGGATGAAAATACCGGCAGTCATAAAGAATAAATTTGAGAATATGAAATATCGTCATAAGCTGACTATTCTTCTTGTGACAGCCAGCCTGGTTCCCATGATCCTGCTTGTATTGTATAGTCATGACCGCATGAGCAGTCTGCTCCGGGAAAAAGAAATGGAGGATATGTCTTCCATTCTGGAACAGACCGGAGAGGGAATCGACAGCCAGATAGAAGTTTTTTCCAGTCTTCTGAATTATCTCACTTATTCCCCGGATATTGAGGATCTGATCACTGAGAAAAATATGGATAATTATCAAGCGTATATAAAATATACAGAAGTAGCAGATCCTCTTTTGTCTGTACCAAAGTCTTATCATGATGCCATTATACAGATCCAGTTGTTTGCAGAAAGCATTAAAGTGCGCCATGAGTATACACTTGTGCCTTTGTCAGAGGTGGATAAGGAGTGGTGGTATGACAAACTGGAAGAGGATGTGTCTGTGCAGTGGGTGGTGGACAGCCAGATACCGGAGATTGCAGCTGTAAGGCGGATTTATACTGGCAGAGAGCAGACAGCAGTTCTTTGCGTTACACTGGATTATAATAAGATTTTTCAGCCCTTTGAAAAGATTATTTCTGCAGAATCCGGGGGCATGATCCTGGATAAAGGGGGAAATGTTCTGTTTCAGAAGGAAATGCTGGGTGAAAAGGAAGAAAAGGATTCGGGAGAGGCTGTCTCCAGGGAGTTTCTGGAGTCCGGGCAGGGAGATTATGCTTTTGTAAACCGGAAGAACGCGGCTTGCGGATGGATTTTTTATCTGTATAAGCTGCAATCAGCAGTGGACAGCTCTGTGTCAGGAATCCTGGTCAGCGAGATTCCCCTGATTGCGGCCTGTGTAGCCATAATTCTGGTGTTGGGACTTTCTTTTTCCAGACTTTTTACCAGAAAGATTGAGGAGCTTACCGATAACATGAACCGGGTAAACCAGGGGAGCCGTGAGGTTACGGTGGACAGCAATGCTGGAGATGAAATTGGCCTTCTGGTGCGCAGCTTCCGAAGCATGATGGACGAGATCAATCGTCTGATCCATGAGGTTTATGAGAATAAGATTGCGTTGAAAGAGTTTGAACTGAAGGCACTGACTGCCCAGATCAACCCTCATTTTTTGTATAACTCCCTGTCTGTTATCAACTGGATGGCTATTCGAAGCAATCAGAGGGAAATCAGTAAGGTTACTTTGTCCTTATCTATGTTCTACCGGACTGCTTTGAGTAAGGGGCAGGATATGGTAACTGTGGATAACTGTATTCAGAATATTAAGGCGTATCTGGATATCCAGCTGGTGATGCATGACAATGATTTTCAGGTGATCTGGGACATTGACCCGGAGGTGAAAGGAGATATTGTGCCTAAATTGCTGCTGCAGCCTGTTGTGGAGAATGCATTGGAGCATGGGCTGGACATGAAAGAAGAAGGAGAGAAGATTCTGAAACTGTTTTTTGTAAAGGACGGTGAGGATGTGCTTCTTGCTGTGGAGGATAATGGACCAGGAATGGAACAGGAAGAGGCAGATAAGCTGGTAACTTACAAGGCTTCCGGATATGGTCTTAAAAATGTCAATGACAGAATGCAGCTTCTTTATGGGATGGAGTACGGAATCAAGGTGTTTAGCCAGATTGATCAAGGTACCAGGGTAGAAATGAGAATTCCAAGAGAAAAAGCGGATGAGGAGGCTGTGGCAGCCGGAGAGTTTTCTACGAAAAAGTTTTTGCAGGAACCGGAAGAAGACACAGAGGACACAACAGGAAAGAAAGGTGGAAAAAGTGAAGAAAAAAAATAGAATTCTGGTATTGGGACTGACTTTTTCCATGTTGATTTCGTCTGGTTCATTGACAGGCTGTGATAGCGCAGCTGGAAATATGGGAAAAAAGACAACGGGTGTGGAATACGAAGAAGCAGATTATGAGCTTTCTGAGGAATCATGCAGTGATTCCGGAATTGATGCAGCTGACCCAGGCACTGTAGACAACGAGACGGAAAAGACAGCAGAAAACAGAACGGATGCAGAGAAAAGTACAGAAACAGAAGAATCCCAGACAGATAATTCTACAGATAGCGGATTGTGGAAAAAAGCTTCCACAACTCCGTATGGAAAGTACCCGGAGCTTGTGACTTATACTTTAGGACAGATGAGCGGTGCCAATAATTCCAATCTTCCAGCAGGAAATACCTACGAAGACAGCGCTTATACCAGATATCTGAAAGAGATTCTGAACGTGCAGAATGAAAATGCCTATATGGAGCGGGAGGATCGCTACGACGAGTATGTGAATGTGCTGGTAAATGATCACACTTTGCCGGATGTACTGGTGGTTTCAGACAGGGAGACTTTAAATGTTCTTGTGGAAAATGACATGGTGGAGGATCTGACTGAGGTTTATGCAAACTGTACCTCCCCGAGAATCAAGGCCATGTATAACAGCTATGGTCCCCAGCTTCTCGGTGCAGGAACCTTTGATGGTAAGCTGATGGCGCTTCCGGAAGCAGTAATCGACCACGGTCCCTGTCTTTTGTGGATGAGAAAGGACTGGATGGATCAGCTGGGTCTTGCAGAGCCAGAGACTCTGGAAGAGGCTATGGATATTATCCAGGTTTTTCAGGAAAACAGGATGGGAGCAGAGGAAGGGGAAGATCCTGTGGGACTTGTGTGTGATACCAATTTTGTGTCTACTACCAGTCAGAATTATTCGGTGGAACCTGTTTTTGAGAAATTTTATTCTTATCCAAGAAGATGGATCAAGGACAAAGACGGGGAAATTGTCTATGGTTCTTTGACAGAGGAGACCAGATCTGCCGTTGCTTATTTGCGTGAGCTATATGAAAGAGGAATACTGGATCAGAACTTTGCCCTGCGTGCTCAGAATAATCTCCGTGATCTGGTAGTGGAAGGTAAATGCGGTGCGTTTTTTGGACTTTGGTGGGCACCGAATAATCCGCTTATGGATGTGGCTGAGAATGATCCGGAAGCAGACTGGGAGCCTTATTACCTTACTGCTGAATACCAGGAAAAAGATAACGTTTATGCTTCTTTTCGGGACAACAAATATGTGGTTGTGAGAAAGGGTTACGAACATCCGGAAATTGTAATGAAAATTATCAGTGTTCTGTTTGATTACAGCCGGTTCGAAGATGAGGAAAATGCGGATGAGATCAACAGCTATTTTGCTTTGAATGTGGACCCTACAGCCAGACCGCTGGTTATTAATGTGGATTATAATGAGGCAATTTATAATGTTACGAAGGATATCAGGAGAGTAATGTCCGGCAAGCAGAAGGCAAGTAATTTAAGCGCACTGGAGAAGTCTTACTATGATGCCTGTATGAAGTATTTGAGCGGGAAAAATGTAACTGTAGAGGACTGGGCTGCGTACAAGTCCAGAATTTCAGCAGTGGGCGTGCTGGTTGACGGCCATTATAGTTCGGTGCGCAGAACATATCTGGTTGATTCGGATGGAGAGATTCCCAACATGCTTGCTTCCCTGGAGAAAAATGCCTTTATTCAGATGATCATGGGAGAGCAGCCCATGGATTACTTTGATACCTTTGTGGAAGAGTGGTATGACCAGGGGGGAAGGGAACTGACCGAGAAGATCAGAGAGGAGAATTCGTAATTTATGCGAGAAGAATTATTTAAGAATTGTACCTTATGCCCCCGGAAGTGTAATGTGAATCGTCTGGAGGGCAAAAGAGGATATTGTGGCATGGACAGTACTATAAGGGCTGCCCGTGCCGCTCTTCATATGTGGGAGGAACCTTGTATTTCAGGAAAAAAAGGATCAGGGGCTGTTTTTTTCTCTGGCTGCGGCTTGCGGTGCTGTTTCTGCCAGAACCGGGATATTGCCATTGGGGATTCTGGAAAAGAAATTTCAGTGGAGCGGCTTGCTGAAATTTTTCTGGAATTGCAGGAAAAAGGGGCGGCAAATCTGAATCTGGTCACTGGGGCGCATTATGTGCCGCATATTATTTCGGCGTTGGAGCTGGCCAGAGGAAAGGAAATGAATCTTCCAGTCGTGTACAATTCCAGTGGGTATGAGAGCGTGGAAACTATCCGGAGACTGGATGGTTATGTGGATGTATATCTGCCAGATATGAAATATATGGAGCCTGAATTGGCTGCTGCTTTTTCCAACGCAAGGGATTATCCGCAGGCGGCGCAGAGTGCAATTGCCGAAATGATGCGTCAGACCGGTCCCTGTCAGTTTGCGGAGGATGGATATATAAAACGCGGGACAATTGTTCGTCATCTGATTTTGCCAGGGCATACCAAAAATTCTATTGCAGTATTGAAATATCTGTACCGGACTTATGGGGAGGATATTTTTATCAGCGTAATGAACCAATATACGCCTGTCTGGAAGAATGAGAAATTTCCGGAACTGAATCGGAAAGTGACCAGACGAGAGTATGAAAAGGTGTTGGACGCTGCCATTGAGCTTGGAATCGAAAATGGCTATTTTCAGGAAGGGGAGACTGCGGAGGAAAGTTTTATACCGGCGTTTGATTATGAAGGGGTATGAAAGAAAAAGTATTATGCACGAATCCGATGATATAGTTCCAGAGGATATTTGTGGTGACTTTGAAGTTGAGTAAACGAACAATTGGTATGGGGAGAAAAAGCCTGCTGACTACTGTTTTGAAGCTGCCCAGCAATTGCCGGGCAGTATTAGAGCGTGTTTAAAAAAGGTTTTCTGTGAGATGTGTATTGCTGTTACGGTTATCTTTATGACCAGCAGCATATGCTATTTTGCTTCAGGTGCACAGCTTGCAGAGCAGGGATTGTCAAAGCCTGGATTGAAAGCGTAGAAGTTTTTAGCATCCAACTGTTCCTGGATGGAGCGAAGTGCTTCACCAAATCGCTGGAAATGTACCACTTCCCTTGCACGCAGGAAACGGATAGGATCAGCAACTTCCGGGATATTTCGTACTACACGGAGAATATTGTCATAAGTGGAGCGTGCTTTCTGTTCTGCTGCAAGGTCTTCAAATAGATCCGTGATTGGATCACCTTTACTCTGGAATTCGCAGGCATTAAATGGAACACCCCCTGCTGCCTGTGGCCACACGCCAACTGTGTGGTCAATATAATATGGTCCCAGCCCGGAATTCTCAATTTCTTCCATAGTGAGGTCACGGGTAAGCTGGTGAACCATGGTGGAAACCATCTCCAGATGTGCCAGTTCTTCAGTACCGATATCATTAAGCACAGCTGCAGAGGTTCGGTTCGGCATGGTAAAGCGCTGGGAGAGATAGCGCATAGAAGCACCGATTTCTCCATCCGGGCCACCGGAGTCCGATACCCTATAATAGATAAAATTCACTTGTTTTTTGGAAAAAAGTTAAATCTGAATTAAGAAATAGTACAATCGTAACCTGTGAAAAATTGATATGTCTTAGATGATAATATCAAAATACACCATTTCAGCCTCTTTGTCAAATACAATCTGATCGACTATAGTTCGAATAAAGTTCCCTTTTGTACTACTTTCGGCAGCAGGATCCAGGAGAACATCATACACACTTCGAATCTGCGAAAGGACATTATCCCTGGATAGATCTTCTGGTTTTTGTACTTCCAGTTCCTTGATATTCTCTAAAAGAGATTCCCTTTGTTTCTGCAGTCTTATCTTGTTTTCTTTGTATTCTTCCAAAGTATCAATCTCATTTTCATAGGCAAGCTTAATTCGCAGCTCCCTGGTTGAAAGTCTGGCCAGTTCCTGCTTCAGCTGTTCCAGTTCCTCATTTTGCGCCGGCGCAGTTATTTTGGGGACATACTGAAAATCCGCGCCATCCAGAAGCTGCTTCAGGTAATCAATGACAAGCTGCTCCATTTTCTTTACTGAGATGGCCACGGAGGTTTTGTGATAACCCTTTGCGTATTTCCAGCACTGAAAGTAAGGACAGGCTCCGGATCCGGTGTAGGAGAGGGTGGCGCCACAGATGGAGCATTTGATCAGACCGGAAAGCCAGTGCTTACAGGTGGAGGCATTCCGGTGTTTTGCTGGTCTTCGTCTGGCATCCATAAGCTTGATGCGCTTGTCAAGCTGTTCTGTGGTATAACGTGCTTCATGGGTTCCCTCAAAAGTCTGTCCATTCCAGTTTACAATGCCGGCATAAAAGGGATTGCGCAGGATATAGTCAATATTGCGCCGTTCAAACAGATTTCCCCGCTTGGTCCGGTAGCCCAGAGCATTACATTTTCTGGCGATGGCAGTGGTGTCCTGGCAGTAATCATCATACTGGGACATGATGTAAGAGACAATTTTGAATTCCTTTTCATTGATCTTATATGGTTTTCCGTCCCCGACTGCATCATATCCAAGGGGGGGAGAAATCTGGTACCCCTGTTTTAATGCCTTTTCGCCCATGCCGCGGAGCACTTCTCCGGACAGGCGGATAGAGTAGTATTCATCCATCCATTCAATAATACGCTCGATTAGGCTGCCGAATGGTCCGTCTATAACTGGCTCAGACACGCTAATCACGTCCACACGGTCCTTTTTCAGCATACTCTTATAAACGATGGATTCCTCCTGGTTGCGGGCAAATCGGCTGAATTTCCACACCAGGATCACATCATAGGGATGTTCCGGGGACTTGGCCTGTGCAATCATTCGCTGGAATTCTTTTCGCTTCTTCACATTACGTCCGGAGACACTCTCCACAAACACGGCGTCCTTCTGGACCACGATTCCATTACTCTTGGCATAGTCCAGGAGCAGACGCTTCTGCGCGTCCGGAGACAGCTCATCCTGCTCATGGGTGCTGACACGGATATACAGTGCTCCCATGCGCAGATCATCAGATTTTTGTTCGGTCATGGTATCACCTCGATTATAATTATGTAAAAATAAGTATAAAAATAACAGCCAGCGCGAACAAAGGTTCCGCTTGCATGGCTGCCCCGAAGATGATACAATATTTTTGCTTAAATAGTGTCTCTTCGGAGATCTGAATCGGTTCGGTGTTGGTAGCACTGGACCGGTTTTTTTTGACTTATATATAAGTTGAAATTATGAATACAAAATGATATAATTAAATATACTTATTAATACTATACATATTTTCTAATAGCTTGAACGATAGATTGAGTGTTCCAACCAACTAATTCCGTAGAACTGTTTTGTACATATTGTGGAATTTGTTGTTGTCCCCAAGGGATGATGCCTAAAACAGGCTTTCCCATTCGTTTGGATTCATCAATTTCATATTTCATCCAGTCGCTATAAGCACCATACATTCCTGATATAACCAGAGTGATTTGAGCTGGTTTGATCTTATTAGTAATTTTTTGAGCGATATCGTAGGATGTATATGGTGTGCCATATGGAAAAAGTGGTTTTTCTTTTGGAGCAGAATAGTTATAATAAGAAAAATACGGTGCATTATTTAGCAGAGTAATTAAACTGTCATAAGCAGATCCGTATTTCCATGCGTGACTGATAAAAATTCGATAATCATATAAATTAGGCATAAAAACTCCTTTCTTTTCACGAGGTGATAGTATGAAATTTAGAAAAAAACCGATAGTAATAGAAGCATATCAAACTGACAAGGAACTTATTATTCAAACACTGGAAGGCCCTTTACGTGCAGCTCCTGGGGACTGGATTATTACTGGTATAAGAGGAGAACAATATCCATGTAAACCAGATGTGTTTGAAAAAACATATGAATGCGTTATGTAGATGTAGTGTTCTTTGTTGATTCAATTGATGCATTTATCTTCCATTGGCTATTCTCAGAAGAAATAATATCTTCGATGTTTTTGACAAAAAGGTTATTAATAGTTTCTTCGGTTGGGTTATAAGGGCTGGATTGGGTTAGATACAAGTATTTATGATATTTTAACAATTCACATGTTGTACGATATTCAATCCAGTTTTCATGCCATTTGAATAATTTAGAAATGGTTTCAATTATAGCAATAATGGCACCCAAAATTCCAACGATGATTGCAATAGTAATACAATCCGTAGCATAGCCGGACAATAGTGGAATAGTAGCAGCAATAATTATTTCAGCGACTTGAAAAATCTTGTACATCTTTTGAGCGTGCTGAGATTTTTGGCTATACCACTGAATTTGATTATTAAGTCGTTCTTCAATATACTGGTTAATGTCCAATGTTTTATCACCTTCTTTCGTTGATTATTCAGCAGCAACTGTTTTCATCACCGTAAATGCAGGCTCAAAGAAGATTATGTAATTATCCAAGGTAGCATAAACCCCATGTATGGAATGATAACAGTCCAGCGCTTCTTTCAAGTATTCCGCAGTCGCATCCAGATACTCAGCCATCTCATACAAACTCCGGCATCCAGCTTCATAGGCCTGTACAATCCCAATCAGCCCAATCTTAAGATTATATCCGTAAAGCCGCGCCCTGTATTCCTGCTTGCGGTTCATAACATCATTCTGATCAAGAATGTTTCCAACAGTGGTGTAGTGGTGACCAAGCTCTTCTGCCAGGATGCAGGACTTTTCTGCCTTGGTGGGAAGTGAACGGTTGATAGCAATCCGATTTTTGTATATTCGCCCACCATAACCCGGAATATTTTTCTCTTTAACAATCAGATGTTCCGAATCGGATATAGTTAATAATTCTTCATAAGTCAAGTGAAATCATCCCCTTTCTAAAGGGCTTATCAAATTAGCAGTAGTAACTGATCCGATGGAATGTTGAATACCAAAGATCGAGAATATCTTTGCTTCGTGCTTCAATAGTCTGCATAATAAAACGAAGTTGTTTATCTGGAATTTTTGATTTATTATGACAAAGAAGACAGCCTCCATTACGTGTAATCCAT
Organism: Blautia faecis; assembly: GCF_027662325.1. Classification (NCBI taxonomy): domain Bacteria; kingdom Bacillati; phylum Bacillota; class Clostridia; order Lachnospirales; family Lachnospiraceae; genus Blautia; species Blautia faecis. The sequence continues at coordinate 15,139 of NZ_JAQDKY010000050.1, forward strand.
ATTTTCGTAGCGGAGGGCGAAGGAATACCCTGGCATACATGGACATGTACTGGCTCTAAGGGATCATTTTCGTTTACCCAGAAATATACGATATAAGAACCGATTTTAAAAACTCGAGGCATTATCCATTCCTCCTTCAAAGCCGCCTTCGCGTGCCAATTGCATGATTATGTGAGCAACAGATGCTAAATAATCTTGAAAGTATTTGATTTCTTCATCTGAGAAACCTTCGATATTCTCCCACTTGTAATCGGGCAACCAGCAGGAAGCAGAATGGAAACCTCCATGGACTGGTTTTTCTATACGAACTTCAACCTGTTCACGTCCATCTTTTTCAAGAGATTCTGAATGGACGATTTCGGTATTGTCGTTAAGTGTCATAAATGGATACATCATAATAAAAACCCCTTTCTAATAAAAGATATATATAGATTTAATTATAACTCCGACTTTTTTATTCCCATTCGCTATCATCGAACATAATGTCATCCGCGTGTTTCTTTTCCTCTTCAGTTGCGTTCCTATCATTTGCAGCATCCGGCAGCAGTTCTTCCTCCATCTGTTGGGTGGAGAGAAGTGTCTTGGAGTAGGTGAGAACTCGCTGCTGGTTGTTGGAAGAGAGCTGAAGGAATATTTCGTTAAGTTCTTTTTGATTATTATCTGGTTTATCAGAAACAGTCCAAGGAATATTTCTATCCTCAATATTGGATTTAATGCACTGACCTTCCCAGCCCATTAGATCTGCGGGAGTTGTGTCTAAGGCTTTTGCTAAGGGTTCCAATACTGGCGTTGGCATATTTTCAATATCCCCATTTTCATATCTATATATGGTGGCACGTGATTTTCCGATTTTTGCACCTAAATCATCAGCTGACAATCCAAGCTCTAATCTTCTTTGCTTAATTCGATCTCCAGTATTCATAAACAGATACCTCCTATGCAGATACAATAACACATATTTCGCAAATTTGCAACAAATAAAAGAAAAAACAAAAATAAATTCTCAAATATGAGAAAATAGGATTGACAAAAGCAATAGATGATGGTATTGTCAATATAGTCGCAGATATGAGAAAAAAGAAAGGAGAAGAAAGTGGTTAATACAAATAAATTAAAAGGTAAAATTGTAGAGTGCGGCTTAAATATTTCTGAGCTTGCTGAGCTGATTGGCATTGATAAGGCTACATTATATAGGAAAATTAATGCCAATGGTCAAACGATAACAATCAAGGAGGCAGATATGATATCGAAAGAATTAAAACTTTCGAAAGAAGAAGTGAATGATATTTTTTTTAGTCAATTTGTCGCATAAATGAGACTGAAGCAAACTAAAAAGATCCTGGAAAGGAGGCGGTGTAGGTGAGAAAAACATTGGCTGTAATTATTATTGTGGCAATGCTTGCATTGGCGATACTGAAAGTAATGGCACTAGCAAACATTGCCATGATGTGATTATGGAATAAAAAACTATTCCTAGAGATGCGAAAGGAACATGAGCACATGAAATATATTATCCGAAGCTATCAACCTTTTATAGAGAAGAGAACCCGTACACTGATTGGCGCATTAAAACAGAAACGAGAAATTATGGCGGCTGGTTCTGACTATTGCGACATTATTAGAATACCGTTTTCAAGAAGATATCCAGATTTTCCGATATGGTTTTCAATAATTTCGCTGATACTTGTAACACTTTTTCAAACATTGGATTAGTGTACACGTCGTAACCACTAAGTAAAGCTAAAATTGAAATTATAACTGGAATCCAAAAACGAAAGTTACTGCGTCTTTTATATCGAAGATACATTTTAGCTTTTTCACTTAAAACATAGCGGTCTTTGTTACGCGGATCATGCTCTAAAAGGGAATAGTAGAGCAAAACATGATACTTCCTATGCGACCGCACAGAGGATTTCGAAATTCCTAAGAGCTGTATTTTTCGAAGCATAAAGTTCTGTTTGATAGAAAATTGAAGTTCAGTGTGAGATGTAGACATAGTATTTTTCCTTTCTGTGAGTAGAGACATGCCAGTACCCTGTAATTAAAGGATAGGAAAAATTAGGAGAAAAGTCAATGGCATTTGGAGAAGTAACAGGAAAGGAGATGAGAAAAATCACATTTATTACAATCTTTCTGGTTTTATTTTTTAATATTGGGGCCTGTATTTTATATGCTGAATCATATAGAACAGCCGGACTTATATTAAAGGGACTGGGAGATGGCATTTCTTTAATATACATTTGTACTCAAGCAATATTGATGTTGTCATGTCATTAAACATTTGGAGAAGTAACAGAAAGGAGAAGGAGATGAAAAAGCATGATAGACATTCTAAAAGAATCTGCAATTCCCACCATTTGTGGAATTATAGGAAGTTTTATAGGCATGGGAATTGCTGAGCTGCTAGGAATATTGTGATTAAGGTCGTAATGATAGCAATAACAATTGGTAAAACAATTTGAGTCAAGGAGTGTAGGGGAAAATGGCAATTATTGGAGCAAGTATTTTAGCGTCAGTGATCACTACTAAAATATTAGCCACTTACTATTTCAAAAAGGTAGATGGCTATGTTAAAGAGATGTGTGAAATGACAATTAAGAGTAATAAGGATACGTTATCTATTTTACGCAACACAGTTCGAGACATTTCGACAGAAAGAGGTGATTGAAATAGTTAACTGTAGCACTGAATTAAATGCATTCTTAAGTTTTCTTCGTACCTGTGAAGAGTCTAATCGGCTGGCAATTCTCACAGAAAATGATATGGATCGCCAGACACAGGATATTTTACATAATATCGAGCTCAACGAAAACAGCCAGTATGACTATATCTGTCAGGGATTTACCTTGCGGGATATACGCCGTAAGCGGAGAAATGCAAAAGACATAAAAGAAGCAACAGCTCTAATCTGTAGCTGGATGAAAGAGAACCGAAAGGTGATCAGTGATCTGGAACGGCTGCTTGGAGATGTAAGAAAACAGGAGAAACAAGCTCAGAACCGGTCGTACACAAACCGGACAGGGGTTATGAAAAAGCTGAAGTAACTCCGTACAACCATAATCCATACCATAGTAACGGGGAGGTGATTGTGATAGGAATCAAATTTACTCGCAGATTTATCATAGACGGCGTGCCATACAGGATAGATCAGCTTCCAAAAGCGCAGGTGACGAAGGAACAGGCACTGAAAACTGAAGCGGAGCGAGTTGATCTGGCAATGGCTATATATAATTTCGAAAGAAAGAAGGCTGCCGGATAAGGCAGCTGAAAGGAGACAAGCTGTGAAGCGTAACATAATCATATCATCCATCATAGGCACCCTTGCTACATACCTGCCATTCTGGCAGTGGGATGGACTGCAGGTAGCAGGAGCAATGGCATTATCAATGCTTGCGTGGATGCTGATACAGGGCACAGAGCCAGAAGGGAAGAGAACATGAGCGTTGGTGAATTAGTCGCGTTAGGAATTTTAGTTGTAATCTGGATTCACTCATTACTGAAAAATTAATGAGCAGCAATGTAGCCCAAAAGAAGATCCAAGCAGGAAGGGAGGAGGCCATGATTTTAGAAAAAATGATAGATGAGTTGTATGAGCTTTCGAAGAAAGCTATAGCAAGCGGAATCCATGTAAGTTTCGAAATAGGATTAGCTGGATATCCATGCCGGGTTTGGGTGGAGAAACCAACAGAAAACAAAATGACTACTTATGATATCTATCGTGACAAAGCATTGATGGAAGAATCCGTTAAAAACTACGAAGCAGCTAAGGAACACCTTACACAGTTGTTAAAAGAAAATGGATCCTGAGAGTAGCAGCTCATCAAGATCCGGTGTCCAATGGACAAAAATAGTTTATCACCCTCTTATTGTAAAGGGAACATGGAGAAATGTCAATGGAAGACCAGAAGGAGAAAAAGCTGATGTGGATTATAAGGTTTTCAGATAATTCTCTCAGAAGTTGTTATGGGACAAGAAGTGAAGCTGAAGCAATAGCTAAAGAACTGTGTGTTCTGAAGGGCGGAGGTTATATAATTGCATAAAAAATGACCCATGTATTACGAGTACATGGGTCAATGACTATCCGCCACCTGGATAAAACGTCTGTAAATACTATACCATCCAGGCGGCAGAAAGTCAAGAAAACAGGGGCAAAAATCCCCTGTTTCGAACTTGATAAAGATATTAAAGTTAGGAGCTTAATGGAATGGGAACCAAGCGTAAAACCTGGTATCTGCGTAAGAAGGATATCCTGTATGTAGAAGAAAACCATGACGGAAGGTACGGAGCTCCAGGAGAGAAACGAAAGCCGAAGCGGAAACCTACCCCGGAGGATATCCAGAGGGTAAATGCCTGGAAGAAGGAAAAGGGTGCAAGGCTTCTTCTGATGGAGTACTTCTCCCCTGGCGATCTCTGGGCTACATACACATACCGGCCCGAGATCAGACCGCCGGACATGGCAACAGCAATGAAACAGTTTCGCCAGGCAATGGACAAGCTGAAGAGAATATACAAGAAAAGAGGACGGATGCTCTACTGGATCCGGAACATTGAAAGAGGAACCAAGGGAGCCTGGCACATTCATTTTGTAATAAACGATATCGGAGATACTGCCAGCCTCATAGAAAGAGTCTGGCAATATGGCGGCGTATTTGTGACACAGATCCGCAAGAGCATGTGCCCGGAAGAAGATTTTAAAAGACTGGCAGCCTATCTTACAAAAGATGAAAATACCAGGGAAGAGAAAAAAGATGGTACTCCGGCAAAGCCCAGACTTCGGGAAGCAAATTACAGCCATTCCCGGAACATGCCTCTTCCGGAACCGAAACCAGAGAAGCTGAAACGATGGCAAAAGGACCTGAAACCAAAGAAGGGTTATTACATAGCAGAATCATTTGAAGGAATCAATCCGGTAACCGGTTACAAATACCGCCGTTACACTATGATCCGGCTGAACAGGAGGATTTAAAGACATGGGAGCACAGACTGATATTTACATATACGTTTCCTCCAAGGCCCCGACACCGAAGGAAGCGAAATACTACTACAAGGTGACCTGCAAAGGACAGTACCGCCAGGGCTGGGGCAGACAGCCAGAAAAGACCACCGGACACCAGCTGGCCATGTGTGCCGCGATTGCTGCATTTAGGCATCTGATACGCCCAGCGGTCGTAACAGTCCATACAAACTGCAGTTACCTGGCAACTTATCACAAATATGCAAAGAGATGGCAACAGAACGGCTGGAAGAAAGAGACTGGCGAACCAGTGAGAAATGCAAAACTTTGGGAGCTGCTTTTGAAGCTGGAAGCCATGCATGCGGTGAGCTACCGCTACCATCGGGTAATGCCAAAAGAAGAGGAGGTTTAGGAAAAATGTCGGAATATCAATTGACCCTGCAGGGGTATGAGGAAGCAAAGAATTCGATTAAAGAAAACTTATATGGGATAGGCAAGAGCTTTGTGATGATCGGATGGCAGCTGAAAAGAATCGAAGAATCCGGAAGATACCGGGAAGACGGCTACAGCTCCATAGCTGAATTTGCTAAAGCAGAATACAACATGTCCGCGGACAGCGTGTCGAAGTATAAAAAAGTATACGAGACCTTTTCCGTTCCCGGGGACCGGCCGGAGATACAGGAAAGATACCAGAACTTTGAGTTTTCCAAGCTGGTAGAGATGCGCCAGCTCCCGGAAGAGGACCGGAACCACCTGCATCCGGAGACATACCGGGAAGATATCCGTGACCTTAAGGAATACAACAAGGAACAGGAGTCCAGCCCGGCAAAGCTTCTGAACTGGCAGCAGGAAGCCCAAAAGCAAGAGGAAATCTTAAAAGACACGATTAGGGAGTATTTCCGGAACAAGAAAAAGACCCTGAACAAACTGTACGCTAGCGAAGCCTATTCTTCCGGATCCATAAAGGAAATGGCGGATATCGTATACAAGGATAAAAGCACTTTTAAGACGGAAAACGCTTTTATCATGTTCCACAGGTATCCAACTCCCTTATTTGCAAAAATTGGTCAGAATGAAGCCGAAGAACTCACATGGGAAGACTTTTTACGTACCATGCGGGAACTCTTTGACCAGTATGCGTCTGGAAAACATACATACGAAGCTACTTTTGAGGAAGAATGTCAAGAAATGACAGTCGAAGAAGAAAATGGTTCAGAAAGGGAAAGTGCCGGTGCAAAAGACACGTTTGATAACGTGGAAAACGAACCCAAGAATGTGGAAAAAAGTCAAGAAACAGCACCAAAAAGTGGAATATTACACGAAAAACGCTTCCCGAACTGCATTTACAAGACAGAACAGGAGTGCACCGGTTCTGACTGCCAGGAATGTACCACCCAAAAAGACTGGATGAAAGAGAAAAAAGAGGAACGCCAGAAGGGAAAAGAGAACTATCCTCATTTTGACACGAACACCGTGTTCGACCCGACCACGGCGAGAATGGTAAGAAGCTTCCTTGACACTTGCTGTACCAGCACTCTCCCTTATGAAACAAAGAGATTCCGTGCAATGGGAGCAGAATTTGCAGTGGTACTTCGTCCTGGACGTGGCGCTTATGTATTTTATGACCAGTTTGGAAGGACCTTATGTTACATCTCCAAAGAGAGAATGGAAAAGGAGTACCAGGATTTTACCGAACAGCCAGAGGAATTTGCGCCGGCGCAACAGAAAAACGAGACACTTTCGGAGGTTGGCCGCTGCGCTTATGATTCCAGGAAAATCTGCACCTTGACAGAAGCACAGAAGCACATTCCGGGAAATGGAGAGAACTGCAGTATAAAATGCTGCTGGAACTGCACGAAACACGGAAACTGTAAGCTGGAATGCGACGCTTCGGCCAGCCGGGTATCAAACCAACAGGAAGAAGAGGAACAGATCCCGGGACAAGATAATATCATGAACCATCCGGAGTATCTGCCGGAACTTACGATAGAAGAAGCAGTAAAAGTACTCTGTGAAGAATATCCGGACATATTAAAAAACATTATGAGAGCCTGCAGAACGACAGATAATGATAGAGAAGCTGCAAGGAAGACACAAAAAATAATAGCCCCATATGGCTGCCATAGCCGCTGTGGAGGAAAAATTGATTATGATTTTCATGGATTTGCGGGTGGCGTGGAAATTAAAATGAACGGATCCAGGGTTCATTTGAAGTATGGACGCCTGATTGTTGAAGCGAAAAAAATATACGATCCATGGGATTCTAGATTTGACAGCGAGAAAGAATACGGCCAAAAGGCAGCAGAATCATCTCAAAACGCTGCCGGGAAGCAGCAGGAAGAAAGGCAGCAGCCCGAAGCCTGGCCGGAATGCCTGAAAGACATTCCAATTCCATCAAAAGCAATGATAGAAGATATTTTGGAGGAAGCAGAGGATGATATGAAGAACTTTCTTTCCATTGCGGATCAGGGGCTACCAGGGCGGACACTGCTTAAGTACCAGTTAATAACCGGCGGCTTAAGACTGATCAGAAACCTGGCGGAAGATTGTCAGGAAGAAACAAACTAGGGTGCAATCTGAATCACATATATATCACAATTTTACTTCCCTGCTCCAACCTGTTAAGGGGCAGGGGGAAAGGAGCAATATGGAAGATAAAATCGTAGAAGACATCGAACAGATAGACATGAGTGGGCTGGAACTACCCTCATTTGCTATATATAAAAATCCAACAGACTACCCCGGGAAGAGCGTAGCCAGGTTATTTGAAGGAGACAAGCCAACAAATGTTGTGCTTATAAAAAAGAATGTAAGGGAGCTTCATTCTATTTTTAGAGACCGGACCAGGCTGACTTTCTTTCCGCCATTGCCGGGTGATTCCGGGAATCTGGTGGGCGTATGGATGTAGGACTGAAATTCCCGAAAGGGAAAACAAAGAAAAAAAGAATCTCCCATCCGGCAAGCATCCTTGGAAGTCGGAAAGGAAGATGTTACCTGTGCGGACGGTACACACAGACCGAGGAGCATCATATTTTTGGCGGACCTAACCGAACATTATCTGAACAATATGGATTAAAAGCAGACCTGTGCCTGGAATGCCACCAGTTCGGAGCACATGCGGTACATAAAGACCAGGCGGTAATGGATGAGACAGGAAGCCTTTGAGAGCCAGATTGGCAGCAGGGAACAGTTCCGGAAGATATTCGGGAGAAACTGGCTATGACATTATATGAGATTACAGAAAACATAACAGAAGAGCCGGAAGAGGCTGTAACCATAAAGGAAGCATCTAAAAGGCTGAACCGGACAGTCGGGAGTCTGTACGGTGCCGCAGCCGAGGGAAGACTGATAAACGGCAGATACTATCTAAGAGCCGCAGACCGGACACTCAGCAGAAACAAAGACCGGAACCTGCTCCTGGAATACGATCTGGTCCGGCAGAGGCTGCTGAAGAAGGGCAGAGGATAATCAAAATGAATGCCTAATAACGAAGAGGTGAAAGAGTATGACCAGAGCAGAAAGAAGGCGCCAGGCAAGGATGCAGGAAAAATGTCAGGTGCCATTAAACCTTAATCTTACAGTGGCCCAGGTATCAGGGATGACCGGGCAGCAGGCTTCTATATTGCAAACATACCTGAAAAGGATGGAACAGCAGACAACAGAAGCTGCAACAGACGCTGTGATCAGAGAAGCCCAGGAAAAACTGGAACG